>JBDNGW010000787.1:0-3442 GCA_041689735.1 Leeuwenhoekiella sp.
TCTACGGCTAGCGTGCGACTGATCGAGCTTTTGCCTACACCGCCTTTCTGACTGACAACGGAAATGATCATGCCGGACTCCGGTTAACGGTCTAGTGTCGTGCTTTCGTGCTTTCGTGCTTTCGTGCTTTCGTGCTTTCGTTAACGAGAATAGCACGACCACCAGGCGGTGCAACTACTGCCGACAACAGGTCTTATGGTAAACCGACTGTCGCATCCGGACGATCACGCCCCGACAATTCCTCGGTTTTGCGTTACCCTCACGGGCTCAAATTCCAGATTTGCAGGAGCAAAACCGCACTGTGCGACTCGACCAGCTGCGCCTGTTGTTTGACGCCGGTAACCTCATGGCCGCTGAAATCGTCGCCGCCCCCCAACTATTCGTGGGTTTTCTTAAAATTTCAAACTGGATGCTGATGAATGTTGTACAGACAAGAAATTGATGGACTGAGGGCTATCGCTGTTTTGCCCGTCATTATGTTTCATGCTGGTTTTTCGTGGTTTTCAGGCGGCTACGTAGGCGTTGATGTGTTTTTTGTTATCAGTGGCTATCTAATAACGTCAATATTATTGAATGATCTGGATAAAGGTACGTTTTCCATCGTCAAATTTTACGAACGACGAGCAAGACGTATATTGCCAGCTCTCTTCTTTGTGATTTTCGTTAGCATACCATTTGCTTGGATGTGGATGACCCCAGATCAACTCAAAAATTTTGCTCAAGGGTTCGTAGCCATCACGTTTTTTGCATCTAATATATTGTTTTGGATAAAAGAAGATTATTTCTCAGCACCAGCGGAAGAAAATCCTTTATTACACACATGGAGTCTCGCAGTCGAAGAGCAATTCTATATATTTTTTCCTCTGATACTATTAGCACTTTGGAGATTTGGTAGGCAACCAATTTTTTATTTTGTACTATTTCTTACAGCAATTAGCTTTCTATTATCAGAATGGGGATGGCGTAACTATCCCGCCGCAAATTTTTATCTACTACCTACACGCGCATGGGAAATTGGCGTTGGATCTATTTGTGCCTTTATATTATATAAAAAACAACCAAAGGGTAATCAGTTACTTTCTTTTTTTGGGCTTATATTAATTTTTTATTCAATTTTATTTTATACAGAAGCAACACCTTTTCCATCTATTTATACAATAGTCCCTGTAATTGGCGTAGCGTTAATAATTATTTATGGAACTGGCGAAACTATTACTGCGAAGATTTTAAAAGTTAAAATCTTTGTTGGCATTGGTTTAATAAGTTTTAGCGCCTATCTTTGGCACCAACCACTTTTTGCATTTGCTCGACTAAAAAGCATACAAGAACCATCAGAAATTATTTTTTTATTATTAACCTTAGCGTCTTTGGCTTTAGCCTTTTTTTCCTGGGTTGTGATTGAGAATCCATTTCGAAATTCAAAAAAGATCTCGACAAAAAGAATATTTTCTTTGTCAGCTGCAGGCTCACTTTTTATTCTTAGTCTAGGTTTGATCGGACACCTTTATGAGGGGTTTGACTATAGGGTCAATGAACGTATAAAAAGATTAACAAATCAAGAACTTAAGATTTATGAAAGCCTTAATATTAAACCTTTAAAATGCATTAACACAGAAAAAAAAGATGGTAACCCGTGTCAATTTACTGAAAACAATGATGGCCTTTCTATTGCAATAATTGGTGATAGTCACGCTGCACGAGTTCGGTGGCCTCTTGAAGAAATTGCTAAAGAATTTCCGATCACGGGATATCTAGTTAATCAAGGCGGCTGCCCTCCACTAATTGGTGCATATATAATCAATGGTAACTACGAAATAGGACACTGCAATTCTCTTCATAAAAAGGCATTAGAATTTGTCAAAAATGAAAAAATTGATGTCGTTCTGCTTGTTGCAAGATGGTCTCTTTACACTACTGGAGATTATCAGGGTAGAGCTTCTCGCTATCTTTTATCAGAAACACCGAACAACCATAGTGTCAGTATCAAAGATTCAAGAGATACTTTTACTAAATTAATGCCTATCACTTTGAAAAAGTATAAAGATACCGGTGCAAAAGTTATCATACTCCATCAAGTTCCACAGCAAAATGTAAACCCTATAAATCTTGTAGAACGATTAATGATGACTAATGAAAATAATTTTTTAACAGCCTATATTAGTACAATTTCTGAAAAATCAATTTCGCAAACTAAACACTTAGAACTTCAAAATTTCAATAAAACCTTTTTTAGTGATTTTAAAAATTACAATCAGCTAGTTTTCGATAGTGAATTCTGCGACGAAAAAATATGCGCTTGGGGAGATGTTGACGGAGCCTTCTATACTGATAGTGACCACATTTCTATGCACGGAAGCCTTAAAATGACTAAAAAATTGCGCAAATCTTTACTCGATATCTGAGTAGTCATAAAAATTTAATACGCATGACTTTCAATAATCACGCCGGTTTGGCTCGCACTGCCGATAGATGTTTAGCGCACATTGACCATCAAGAAAAGCATAATTAACCCGCAACGCCGGAAATATGGGACTTACGGATGCGTGCTGCAGGTAAACCGTTTTAATACCCAAATGATGAGCGACCGCGAGCATGCATCTGTTTGGAACGTTGTGATAGTCGGAGGTGATCACCAGGCATTAGGGCACCTACCTGATCTCCGACAATGTTGAGTTCGGCTTTATTTTTGCCAAGCGCAACATGGTTTTCATGAAGCTTTGCCCCGGGCACATTTACACCCAGTTGGTGCGGAAGATCAGGTAATCCGCAACGCTTTGTTCAATGCCTTGGTCACCCTGAGGCTCCCCTTTCTGGAAGGATAGTTGGCCACGGCCCTTTCGCTCTTCAAATCCAGCGCTTCCCTGTCAAGGGCATTGATCGCGCCCAAAGGGACGTTTCCAGACACCCACTTCCCAAACACATACGCAAGATATCAAACAATCAATCGCCGTATTATGAGAGGTACACATTTAGCGCCTATCCAGATACCACTTAACCTATAATGTCCCGCAAAACGGCCTTAAACCCGCTGGTATTTTGATACCCGCCATGCCCAAGCAGCTTAAAAGTTGCGATCACGCGTGGTAAGAGACAGTTGTCCCGCACTTTAATGCGACGCTCAGCCGTATCGATTTTCTGTATAGTACGCTCTTTAAGCGCTGCTAATTGTTCGTGATATTTCCCCGATGACTTCTCAATAATCCCCTGAACACCATTGGCGAAGATATGCAGCTGTTCTACTTGTTCGTGAGCTTTAGTGGAAGCATCCTTTTGGAAGACGTTTTTCAAAGAATGAAAAAAAGCCTGGGTCCGCGTAACTTTTGTGGTTCTGTTGGCGATAAACTGCGATTCGTTGGAGTCGTGCCGACGATAATACTGTAGAACCTTATCGTCCACAGTTTTCCCTCCCAAGCCCTCGGCTAAGCCGACAATCCAGTTGTCA
>JBDNGW010000788.1:0-1778 GCA_041689735.1 Leeuwenhoekiella sp.
AGCAAGTACTTGTGCGTCGTTTTTGATATGAACATCAAATATTGGTTTTAGAGATTTTAAATTATACCTAAAAATGTAAATTGAACTTTTTCATCCTAAAACCTGTCTGATATTCTTGAACGGATCTGATTTCTGTGCTGTTTATCCGTATAGTATTGATCTGGGCCGAGGGATTTCCCTTTCTTCTGGGCATTACTGTCCGATTTTGCGTTTTTCCGTGCCGTTGGGGCATACCCATCCCCTGTTTTTGTGATTTTGCTTTGGCGGCCCTCTTTCAGGCCGCGGCCAATAATGCATCCAGCTCTTCCCAGTCCTCCCTGAAGAAGTGGTTCTCGTACATTTTGAGCTCTATCCGGCGCCCACTTCGCGTCAGCTTGGCCGGTACCGATATAAACCGGTCCATAAAGGTACGGTGTTCCTGTTTTTTGAACTTTGCCTTCCCTTGGCGCAACATTACCGAGATGTTATAGGCAAAGACCGCCAGCTGCCACAGGATGTCGTTCGCCCAGAAATCGTTGGTCAGGGTACCACCTGCCATTGTGTGCCCTTTTACCTGTTCGATCCAGGTCTCGCTGACCGAACGTTGCTTGTAGACCTCGTGCAGCTCGACGGCCCCCTTGTCGTAGCTACTGGCGTAACAGGCATATCGGTAGACCGGGACAACGTCCCTGCTGCCAAGGAACTCCACCTCGACATATTCCCCGACCGTCCTTATGGCCCTGAGCGTCCTGGTCTTTTTCCAGCCTTTTGCCCTGTAGGTGAACTCGCATACGGCAATATCCCTTTCCACATCGGCCATTGTCCATTTTTGTCCCTCCAACATTTTTTTAAGGTTCTTCAGCTTTACTTTCACCAGATAGTCCCAACCATAGCTCTCCAATAGGTCGAAGAGCTTCCCGGAGAAAAAACCGCTGTCGGCACGGAAGAATACCTTTTCTACCGTTTCGGGCAGGCTGGCATCGACCTCCCTTAAAAAATCCGTAATACCGTTGGAGGTATAGGCGGACCCTGTCCTGAACCAGCTGTGGTAGAGCAGTTTCATCTCGCCCACGAAAACCAGGAGCGGGTGGTAGCTCTTAGCCCCCTTTTTCTTTGGGTTGAAGCCTTTGGCGGCTCCTTCTTGGTTGCCGCAGACGCTCTTGACTGTCGAATCGGCATCAAGGGTAATACTTTCCAGTTTGCTCTGCCGCAGCCATATTGCATTTTTTGAGAGCAAAAGGGCCTGCAGTCTTCTTGCGCCATGCTCCCCCAATTTTTTCAGGGCGGACGAGATCGCATTTTCATTAATGCCCCTGTCCAGTTTCAGCAAAATCCTTACCAGCCCATCGCCACTGAAGTTGGCTATTTTGCTGATCCGGGCAATGCCGCTCAAAGAGGACAGGACGATGGACATTAATATTTGGTCCGCACCGAACTTCCTTGAATTGTGCCACCGGGTAGGGAAGGATCTGCTGATCATCCCGACTAGGCCCTGTTTGTTCATGAATTTTAGTATCGGGTTCAACCCGGCATATTTGGTGATATTGTTGCCTGTAAACGAGTGTTTTACAATCTGTGCTTTCCCGTTCAGTTTTTTCTTCGTATTTTTCATCCTGAAAGTGATGTTTTAACCGCTTGTGTTTTTTTTTCTAACACCTTAAATATAAGCAAAATGCATCACTTTTTCTTGTTTCCGTTTTAGACTTTTAGGTTATAATCTTCAATAAACTTAGCATAGCCTCTGCCAGACTTACCGTTCCTATGTTCAAAAGCAATAACGACACGGACTTTTTTATCGC
>JBDNGW010000789.1:0-2286 GCA_041689735.1 Leeuwenhoekiella sp.
GAAAAATAATTTATTTGTAGATGCCACGGAAACTACTCCGGTAAGACATACGCTTTATTCAAATGCAGATACAAGGGTTTTAAAGGATTTAACGCAGGACGTTGACCCTACCAAAACTATTGCTTATCTTGATTTTTAGAGTCAGTTTAAACAAACTCTTAATTGATCGCCGGGCAATAGCAGTCATATTGTTCCCTTCGTTTACCAAAATCATAACCTAAGGTAATTTGGTGAAAACCTCCATTAGAAAGCACGACACTATTGCTCTGGTATGAATAGGTATAACTGAACAAGAAATTCTTGTAGTTTAAGCCAAGTAGTGGCGTGATATACTGTAGTTTCTGGCTTTGCACGGTCATCCCGTCATCAGTGTATTCAGCCCCGTCAAAACTTCTTCGGTAGGACGCTCCACCCCATAAAGTCCCCCATTCCAGGTCGTAGTAAAGTTTAAAGTTAAGATCTCCGGTTACTTCCCGGGTTTCATCAGTCGCCTGAAACATGACCGAAGGTTCATATTTCCAAAGCCCACCACGGCCAAAGGTATATCCCGCAGATGCTATATAGCGCCGCTGGTTGCTAGATTCAAATTGTTCGGTAAAGATTTTTCGGTTGCGCGGTAAAACATTTTTTACGGTGGCATGCGCGAAAAAATCAAGAAAATAATACGACATCCCAATATCTACATTAAAAAAGGTGTCGCTGGGATTTCCGCCGGTAATAATGGGATCAAAATCCCGCAGGTCAAACGAACTTTCATCTAGCGTATTCTGTAAAACGCCTACGCTTACACCAAAAGAAAGTTGGTTGAGATCAATGTAATTGCGTGACATTAAAATATGATAGGCAAAACTCCCGTAAAAACCGGCCTGGGAAAAATATCCGTTTTGATCTGCAAAAACGATCGCGCCAAGACCTACTTTATCGCCCACACGCCCGTTAATGCTCAGTGTTTGTAAGTTGGGTGCATCATCAACGTCAAACCATTGCTGTCTTGCGGTAAGGCGAATCTGGCTTGCATTTGCCGCCCCGGCCATTGACGGGTGCAAAAGATAAAGATTATCAGACAGGTAATCTGAATATACCGGGATTCCCTCTTGTGCATGCACAACGGCAGTCAATACTATAAAGAATACTAAAATAGTTTTTTTCAAAATATGCACGTTAAAGCATTAAAGTTCAACATTCTCGACGCGTTTTTGCGTTGATTCTCACTACGCTGTAAAACTAAATAAATTCATTCAGTTTAAGCCGGGATAAATCATATTATCAAACACAAAACGCGTTCTTTTACCTAAATTTGCCAAAATTGAAAACCATGAGTACATTCAGCATATCCATAGCTTCTACCTCTAAGGATGCCATAAAAAAATTTGAGGCCAATTCCTTTCTGGTAAAACACGAGAGCTTTGAGTT
The DNA here is from genome assembly GCA_041689735.1 of Leeuwenhoekiella sp. GTDB lineage: Bacteria > Bacteroidota > Bacteroidia > Flavobacteriales > Flavobacteriaceae > Leeuwenhoekiella. The sequence goes on from JBDNGW010000789.1 coordinate 1,414, forward strand.
TAAAAATATTGATGAAGCAGCCAACTCCCCATTGGCACAGCAATTATTTTACCTGCCGTTTGTGAAAACGGTATATATCGCACAAAATTTTATCGCGGTAGAAAAATTTAATATTGTGGAGTGGATAGATATTCAAGATGAACTTTCAAAACAGATTGAAGACTATCTCAACGACAACGGTGTGGTCGTGATCACAGAAACCACTGCAAAAAAAATCCCCGTTACCGTATATGCCGAAAGTACGCCAAACCCTGCAGTTCTGAAGTTTGTGACCAATAAAAAAATTGTCACTGCTTCCCTTGAATTCAAAAACATAGAAGAGACAAAGAATGCACCATTACCGCGGGCGCTGTTTAATTTCCCATTTGTAAAAGAAGTTTTTCTGGCTGAAAACTATGTGAGTATTCAGAAATTTGATATCATAGAATGGGATGAAGTCTTTCAGGAAGTACGCGAGTTTATCAAAAACTATATAGAAGACGGCAAGGATATCGTTGCCGATAATCTCGTACAGACCCCAAAACAGGCAGAAAGTCAGAAAGAAGAGAGTTATGAGCAGTTGGATGACACCTCTAAAGAGATCGTAAATATCATAGAAGAATACGTAAAACCTGCGGTGGCTAGTGACGGTGGTAATATTTTATTCAAACATTATGACCCAGAGACTAAAATCGTGAAGGTTATTTTACAAGGTGCATGCAGTGGTTGCCCTTCTTCTACTTTCACCTTGAAGAATGGTATAGAGACCATGCTCAAAGAGATGATGCACGGCCGTATCAATTCCGTGGAAGCTATAAATGGCTGATCTTTAAAATTACTCCATTTAACACTCTTTTAGTTTTAAGCAGCCTTAATTATCGTATATTAAAATTC
>JBDNGW010000790.1:0-2924 GCA_041689735.1 Leeuwenhoekiella sp.
AAAATCCGATTATTCCCTTTAGGGCCGGGGAAAAAATGATCTGATTTTCGGCATTTTGTTCTTGCTCCGTCCCTAAAGGGATCCAAAACACCTAAAATCGGATATTTCAACCATAATAGCCATTCTAAACTAGAGCCATAAAATATAGAAACCACATAATCCAAATTGCGAAGAAAACGAGCGGACAGATAATTGAATTTGCGAAGAAAATTAAAGAAAGTTGCTTTTTAAAAAAATATAAGAGCAATCCTAAAATTAGATTAATTCCCAGTAGAAAAAGAGAGATTAGTGGGAGATCATAAACTAAGGTTGTTTCAGGTTGTGATACGTAAAACCAACTTGCTATAAGCATAAACTCAACTATGATAATTCCAATACCAAACAGCCGCAACTTTGGGCTAGGCGCGCGATAGATGGATTGTAAATTATTTTTTCCATCCAAAGCAAACTTCGGGTTACTAAACCGTCTAGAGGGATGAAAAATCTTTTGATAACTCATGATCTTGGCTTTTAAAATTAAAACGAGTACGCCAAATAGCATCCTTAATAGCAGCCTTTTTAAACAAAAACACACTAAAGATAAGACTTTTATAGTTGGTAGTCACGTTTTTTTACAATTATAAAAATCATCTAAGACAACAATAAAGGTCATTCACAGTCTTTTTTACCTTCTCGGGTATAATCTATCTTCATTTAATTCAAAAAAATTATATATACGCCTTTATTAATCGTAATATTGCAATGAATAAATATAGTAAAAATGGGTTTAGCCAGAACGGAACTATTTACCGACGAACAAAACGAGATCTCTTTGTTCGCAAAAGTCTTTGGACATCCGGCAAGAGTAGCAATCTTACAGCATCTGTTTAAAATCAACAGGTGCGTTTGTGGAGATTTGGTCAACGAAATCGGACTCGCCCAACCTACCATTTCGCAACATCTAAAGGAATTGAAACAGTTAGGCCTAATTAAAGGAAATGTGGAAGGAACCAGCGTTTGCTACTGCATTAATTCCGAAAACTGGATCAAAATGAAAAAAGTGATGCATCAGTTTTTAGATCAGGATATTCCGAAACCGGATTGCTGTTAAAAAATGTAGTTTTTTTGAGAGAAATTATAACCGACATAAAACAATAAAACATGAAACTATCAGAGGTGAAAAACGAATTGAACCAACTAGATAAAATAGCCTTCCAATTACCGAACGGGGAATTAGTGCCAAACCACTTTCACGTGACCGAAGTTGGAAAAATAACCAAAAACTTCATTGATTGTGGCGGAACGCTGCGCAAGGAAGAAGTTGCGAATTTTCAACTTTGGAATGCAAACGACTACGATCACCGGTTACATCCCGAAAAATTGGTTGACATCATAGAACTTTCGGAGAAGGTTTTAGAAATGGGCGATTTGGAAATCGAAGTGGAATATCAAGCCGACACGATCGGGAAATTCGGACTTGATTTTGACGGAATCAACTTTCTTTTGACCACAAAACTAACGGACTGTTTAGCCAAGGATCAATGTGGAATTCCAGTAGAAAAGACAAAAGTGAATTCATCTGATTTGAATGATGAACCTTGTTGTTCGCCAAGTGGAAATTGTTGCTAAAAACAAGATAAAATTCAATGAAATGATAACAATACAATCCATTCTATTTCCGGAAATAGAAAAAACAATCAAGGAGCTGAAACCTGAAACTATTTCAGATGAACGGAAAACCACATTACAACCACTAACTGATTTTATTCAGTCCAAATTCGAACATCGTCAGGAAATCCGTATAAATTTTATCTGCACTCACAATTCACGAAGAAGTCATTTGGCACAAGTCTGGGCGCAGACATTGGCATATTATTTCAATATCAAAAATGTGTTTTGTTATTCGGGCGGAACCGAAAGCACCGCCCTTTTTCCATTGATTGCAGAAACTTTGCAGAATTCAGGCTTTAAAATCAAACCAATTTCAGAAGGCAACAATCCAATTTACAGTATTAAATACGCTGAAAATGAACACCCAGTTATTGGGTTTTCCAAAAAACTGGATGACGATTTCAATCCAAAATCGGGATTTGTAGCGATTATGACCTGTTCCCATGCTGACGATGGATGTCCTTTCATTGCCGGAGCGGAAAAACGCGTGCCAATAACCTTTGAAGACCCAAAGCATTTTGACGGGACGCCACAGCAAGCAATAAAGTATAATGAAAGAAGCCTACAAATCGCAAACGAACTGTTTTACGTTTTCTCACAGATCAATTCCCAAAATGGCCAATAAAAAATTAAATTTTCTCGACAGCTACCTAACGGTATGGATATTCATCGCGATGGCTGTAGGAGTGGGCATCGGTTATTTGGTGCCATCCTTTCCAGAAATTGTCAATTCCTTCAGTAGCGGAACCACCAACATTCCCATTGCCATCGGTTTGATATTGATGATGTACCCACCACTGGCAAAAGTGAATTATACGTTGTTGCCAACCATTTTTAAGAATACCAAAATCCTTTCCATTTCACTTGTCCTCAATTGGATTATCGGGCCTATTTTAATGTTTGTATTGGCAATTACATTTCTTAGTGACTATCCCGAATATATGGGCGGGCTGATTTTAATCGGTTTGGCGCGTTGCATTGCAATGGTTCTTGTTTGGAACGATCTTGCTGAAGGCAGTAGTGAATATGGAGCAGCGTTGGTTGCCCTCAATAGTTTATTTCAAGTGTTCGCGTATAGCTTTTATGCTTGGCTTTTCATAACCGTTCTTCCACCCTATTTCGGGTTTGAGGGTGCGATCGTGGATATTTCGATCGCAACAATTGCCGAAAGTGTGGTTATTTATTTGGGAATTCCATTTGTTTTGGGAATTTTGAGCCGATTGATTTTAGTAAAAATGAAAGGCGATGAATGGTACACACACAAATTTATTCCT
>JBDNGW010000791.1:0-2784 GCA_041689735.1 Leeuwenhoekiella sp.
GCTTCTCGACCTGCCTACCGGCAAAGGCAGGTACTTTTTCAGTTTTCGCTATCGCTTCAACTGAAAAAACTCGAAGTGACAAGGTGTGTCAGATCGAGTGCGCGACGTGAGGAGCGTTTATTTAGATCAGTTTTGTGGTGGGTTTCTCGACCTGCCTACCGGCAAAGGCAGGTACTTTTTCAGTTTCCGCTATCGCTTCAACTGAAAACACTCGAAGTGACAAAAGCTGTCAGATCGAGTGCGCAACTTTAAGGTATATAAGATAACGGTTAAATAACTTCAAAGAAAATAAAAAAGAAATGGCAAATACTTCCGGCCAGTACAAAAAGATGCCAGATGAAGTGGTTAAAAGGCAGTTTCCGTAGCATGTAAAAGAGCGACCCTACGGTATAAAACAGGCTTCCGAGCCATAAAAATAGCTTATTTCCCGGTGAAATCGCCTGAGTAAGTTCTTCAAAATAAAAAACGATGAGCCAACCCATTACTAAATAAAGCAACAGCGATACAAACTCGAACTTGCCGGTAAAGAAAATTTTAAGTATGGAGCCCAGGGCAGTTATCCCCCATACGATCCAGAAAATAAACCAGCCTGAACCTTCCTGAAGTGTTATAAGCGCTATGGGCGTGTAGGTTCCAGCAATCAAGAAATAGATACTTATATGATCGACACGGCGCAAGATGCGTTTCCAGCGGATGTGCCGCACTATATGATAGCTTGTGGAAGCAGTATATAAAAGTACCAGCGAGAAACCGTAAATAAGTATGCTCCACGTACTGTAGGCAGACTCGCTACTACTGTAAAGCAGTAAGAAAATAAGTCCAATTACTCCCATTAATATTCCCAGAAAATGACTCAGGGAATTCCAAAATTCTTCCTCGTGAGGGTCTAGGTTGAAATACTTCTTACTTCTAAGGTACCGCATATTAAGAACTATTTTTTAATCAGACGGAAGGAATGAAACAGCGCTTTAAGGGTGACTTTTGTATTAAAAAGTGGGGTGAGTATTTTATAAATGGGTTTACTGTATTCATCGCCAATAAAATGAGTGATGGGATAACCGCCTACTTGTTTGATGCGCATAAGCATCTGCCAGAGTTCGTCAAAAGAAAGCTTAGACTTAAAAACGCGTATGATCAAAAAGAACACAAACGAGTCTTGCCGGGTTTGCAACCTCTTGATGCATTGTTGCTGATCAGGATGTTGCTTTGCTTTTTTAATAAGACCACCAAATTCTTTAATAACAAATTCAGTATCATAAATGACCTTGATATAGTGGGCCGGTTCTTTATTGTTTAAAATGGAATTGGCAACTTTGACATAACGGTGCACATCAAAAGGTAAGTGTGCCATACGATTGGCTGCTATAAAAATGCTGGTGGTATAGACCGCATCTTCCATCCATTTACCTTCTACAAAAGTAAGGCCCATATCAAGAATAAACTGGCGTTTTACAATATACCACCAGGCTTCATTTTTATAGCTTAGATTACCTATGTAAGTCATACCATCTGTGACATGAAGTACGGGGGGTTCTTGACCCTCATTTACAGAATTTGGATAGGAAGAATCTGTAACCAATAAGGTTTTATAGGTGATAATTTGCAGCTTATATTGAATTGCCTGATCCATTACTGTTTTTAACATACCAGCAGCTAGATAATCGTCTACATCTATATAATAAATATAATCGCCAGTAGCAAGTTGAATCCCAACATTACGCGTTGCCCCTAAGCCAACATTGGCTTGGTCAATCACACGTATCTGCTCAAACTTTTCTCCATACGTTGTAGCGATTTTTAAAGAATCATCTTTAGAACCATCATTTATAAGTATGATTTCGTAATTTTTGGGATTTAAATTTTGATTGAGCAAACTGTCAACGCATCTGGAAATATAGTTTTGTCCGTTGTAAATGGGTACAACAATGCTTAATATCATGATTTTGATTCCAATATTAATATCCGTAAAAATAGATAATTTTTGATGGGAAAAGGGTATAAAACTAAATCTTTGAAGTGGGAGTTCGGGGTTATTAAATTAGATTTCAGAAAGTATCAATTTTACTAATATTTGTAAATAAAAGCACTGAAAATGATCATTTATAGGCGAAAAATGCTGTTTTAGGAATAAAATTATACTGGACTTTTACTGAAATTGGGACATCATTCTTTCGGTCACTTTTTTTAACCCAGCATCGGGCGCTAGCTCGACCTTTTTTCCAGCTAACTCCAATGCCTGTCTGTCTGCATATCGTGCTTGCCTGTCGTGCCTTGGCAAATAGGCCTTGGCATTTACGCCTTTGATAGGAAGGTTATTAAAATAGTTCTGCTGAGCCTGTCGAAGTGCTCATTTAGCAGTGCAAAACTCCGAATTCAATGTCTCGTTTCGGAAAAAATCACAGCTTAATAATTCCAATTAAAATTATCGGAGGTGCTTTAATCATATTTAATTCAAACCCAAAAAACAGCGCACAACCTTTGCATAAAGAAAAGAAATTATTTTTCTAAATTAATAATCTTTTCTATTCTTTTATTTAATATTTCAAAAAGAGCAGATAAGAAGTTTATTGAGATTGAAATTTGGATGAATTAGAGAAAAATGTCCAAACCATTAACAGTCGAATGTTAAACAATGTTAGAAGAATTTATATTATTATTTGTAAGTAATAATTTTCATTAAGGAAATCTTGAATTTAAAACTAAAAATATGAAAAGTCCCAATTACGACGATACTGTTGGCAAACATCCAATACCTCATGCGAAAGGAATTGCAAAAGATGAAAA
>JBDNGW010000792.1:0-3747 GCA_041689735.1 Leeuwenhoekiella sp.
CAATTCTGAAAGCAATTCACAACATGGTATCGTAAATCTTCCTGCGTGAAGCTCCTGTGAATCCTAGGGTAAAATACAATTCTGAAAGCAATTCACAACGCGATACCAGCAACTCCTATCAGCATTTCACCTGTGAATCCTAGGGTAAAATACAATTCTGAAAGCAATTCACAACACAACGTATTTAACAGGGAGTAATGAAATCCTGTGAATCCTAGGGTAAAATACAATTCTGAAAGCAATTCACAACATATTTGGTAAAGTTGCTTTATTTCTAGCCCCTGTGAATCCTAGGGTAAAATACAATTCTGAAAGCAATTCACAACAACTATGGGTGCAGCCCATTGGAAGAATGAACTGTGTTTTGAAAATGAAAAGATACTAATAAAAAAAGAAGTGGTAAATATTTAATTTGGTAAAGAATGAAATTCGATAACAACATTTAATATAACATTTCACTTATAAGTGAAATAATTTAATACATTTACCGACCAATGAATGGTACAGTACGCCTTAAACATATTGCAGATTATAAAAAGGTCTGTTATTATTCCGTTGTACTGGATCAAGATGACGAACCCATTGAATACGCAAGTTCTTTGTTTGAAAAATTTATTGAAGAGCAAACCCTGAGTAACCCTGTAAAATTGAACCATATTCTTTCATGGTTAGCGGAAATCGGCAAAAGATATGGAGCACAAGACAACTATTTCAGAAACGAACAGTACCAAGGCGAAGCTGTGGGGCTTCCTCCAAAGGGAATGGGGAGACCACCCGTTTACACAGAAGACGGCGATACAGCAGCCAACAATTTAAGGTTATATTGTCATCGTTTAAACCCAAAAGTAGTATTTCTGTTTAATGGTGCGATTAAAACCGAGGCTACAGCACAAGAATGCCCAAACGTAAAACCGCATTTTTTACTAGCAAATCAACTCACAAAAATCATAGATCAAGCTTTTCATCAAAAAGATATCTTATGGACAAATTCGGATAGTGATATTGACTACTATGATGAACTGATCTTATATTATTAAGAAAATATGAAAAAGAATAAAAACAATAGTATTGGCGATTGGTTGGCGCAACATGGCAAACCAGAAATTGATATTATGGTCAAGCACAATTTGGCCATAGCTACCAAGGTTGCCCGTATTTTAAAAGAAAAGGGTATAGGGAAACGTGAATTTGCCGAAAAAATGGGGAAATCGCCTTCAGAAGTTAGCAAGTGGTTAAGTGGCACGCATAATTTCACTATTAAGACAATTGCTAAGTTAGAGCACAGTCTAGGCGAAGAGTTGATACACGTAGAAAAGGAATATAAATATGTGAAGTTTTATATTTCAAAAAATGAGACATCCATAAAATCATCAAACTACAGTCTTATGTCAGGCCAAGCTTGCTAATTATGGCGGAGAACAAACAAATTTCTATTGATCCGGAAAAAATTCATCTAGTACAGATTGAACCTATGGAGGTGTTTATTTCAGAAGTAAAAGAACCTTTTAATCAAGAGGAATCCATTGGAATGGAAATAGCCCATATAAGTGGTTATGATCTTGACAAAAAAGATTTTCTATTAGGTTTAGATATAATTCTTACTTTAGAAAATAGAATACCTGAAAAGACAGCCCGTTTTCGCTATAATTTTCATTTTGCAATTGACAATTTAGAACAGATGTACAATATAAATGAAAAAGATGAACCCTCATTCCACAAACAATTTGCCGCAACATTAGCAGGAATCTCCTACTCTACCCTTCGCGGTATTATGTTTGAAAAATTATTCCATTCTTCATGGGGTTCAACAATTGTCCCCGTAATCAATCCAGCCAAGATTTTAGAGCGTTGGATTGATCCAGAATAATTAAGAGCTCTTGACATTGAATATATGGCTATCAGAAGGGTATTTTAATATGTAAAACATACTTTTTGATAGTTTGCTGTTTTATATGAAACAACCCCTCGGTACTTAAAACTCCTGGTCTTAATAAAGATCCAACAATAGGAATTGGTAAAAAAGCAAAATATTACAGCTATTTTACACCTCTTATCTGCTCAACTCCAGTAAAAATAGGTGATGCCACTTACTGTATCGGCAAATAAAATTGGTTTCCGATGCTTGCATGATATTTCTTTTGGTAGACTATTAGTCGATTAGATTGATAAACAGTTGATTCCTATTTCTTTTATTAATACTTTTTGTACCACATGTGTACTCGATTTTTAAAATATGTGGTACAAACGTACCACATTATGAAAATAGCAATAAAAGAACGAAAATCACCAAGTGGGAAAATGGGCATCAAACACCATTAACATAGGTCTTATTGAATTTATGTTTCATTTCGATGTTTCCAAGCATAACTATTTCTGCACCATGTGGAAGTATTGTATTTGCCGCTAATACCGTTACGACTTCAGAATTTTCTTTTATGGCAATGACAGATAATCCAGTTTGAGCGCCTATCCCGGATTCTGCAAGGGACTTACCTTCTAATGATTTTGGTATCTGGGTAATAAACAAGGTAAAGCCCTCACCAAGAACGGTCAGGTCTTGACCTTTGGAAATGGATAAAACTGCTTCAGAACCTAATGTGGAGTAGCTTAATACAAAATCAGCCCCTGCTTTTTGCATAATCTCAACATTTCGTGCTTCAGATATACGGCTCACTATCCTTACGTCCTTGTTCAGTTGACGGCAATAGGAGGCGAGATAAATATTCGTAGTATCGTCATGGGTAGAAAGTAATACCGAAGGCGCTTCTAGAATTCCTGCTCTTTTTATTAGTTTATAATCTGAGGCGTCACCGGAGAATACCTGATTACAAAAAGGACTTACTTTTTTGCATACCTCCGGATCCTTGTCAACGACATTCACTAAAACACCATTTTTATGTAAAGATTCCGCCGCCGCCAATCCTACCTTGCCTGCTCCAATTAACAGTACGGGATTGGGGTTTACATCGTAATCATGGAAAAGCGCATCAATGTTATGGAGCTGTTCTTTATTTCCTATGATAACCAGAACGTTACGGTGTGTTAGTATTTCATCACCCTGTATAGGTTGCAATTTCCCTCGCTCCCAAATTCCCACAATACTCACCCCGAATTTTTGTCTTAAGCCTGTATCCCGGATGAGTTTAGAAACCAGCGGTGTATTGTAAATGGGCAATTCAGCGATTAATAGATCTTCATATTGTCCTAGGGCATGAGATTCTGCATGCTGTGTGTTTACCCTATTGGCCAATTGTTCGCCAAGCCATTTTTAGTGGTCAGCGCCGCTGAGTTGCTGTACATCTACGGAATCAGTATTAGTAGCAATGGCAACTATGGGTGTTGTTGGGGCAATTTCCCTTATAGTGAGTATGATTTTAGTATTGAAAAAGTCATCCCTATTGACCAAAATCAGTTTCGCATCCTTACTATTGGCAAGGATAAAGGTTTCCTTGTTGTCCAATTCTCCAAGTAGTACAGGAATGTTTTCATCATGTTTTTTAAGCGCTTTTTCCATATCGTCTTCGATGAGAAAGTATGGGGTGTTTTCCTGTGCCAATCGCTGTGTAAGATCCCTTGCTATAACATCATAAGAGCATATTAAGATGTGATTTTGATATACCCCCAATTCTCTAGACAGCTTTCTTCATTTTCTTAGTTTGACTATTTTTCTTTCAAGGCGCCTGCACCAGGCCCAGAGGTGGTTCAAAAGAAAAATATACTTCCTTTGGTTTCTTATCCTCTATGCTC
>JBDNGW010000793.1:0-3902 GCA_041689735.1 Leeuwenhoekiella sp.
CGTGTTTATCTCCGCACCTTGGCCCGTCAACACTTTAAATTCGATATTTTGGTCGGCCAGATCATGTATCGTATTGACCAAATGTTTTAAACTTCGACCAAGCCTATCGAGCTTCCATACAATCAATACATCACCGGGGCGGAGTGCTTTCAGGCAAGAATCCAGCCCCGGGCGATCATTGGACCTGCCCGATATTTCATCCTTATATATACTTTCCTTACCGACCTCCGCCGCAAGCAATGCATCAAGCTGTAGATCCAACAATTGGGTCCCATCGGACTTTGAGACCCGTGCATATCCTATACGCATATTTAGCTTGCTTTAATTTCTTTGACCTATCGATAGAATCATTTTACAACATTCGAAGTGTCAATCAAACGAAGGTTTGATTGACACTCTTGTTTTTGTCGGTCTACAGATAGAAAGGTGTAATATAATATGTATATTAATCTATGTTTATCAAAGGTATTGAATAAAAGATAAAGTTACACTATATCACAACAAACCGGTCGATAGTAATGAATACCCGACAAAAACGTTTATCGATACTTACCGGGTCCGAGATCCAAGACTATTTTGGGGTGCCCAGGTTTACTCTACAGGAGAGAGAATATTTTTTCGCCCTATCCGGTAAAGATACCCAAGTGATCGAGCAAAGCTGGTCGATCCACACCAAAGTTAATTTCGTCCTAATGCTTGGACATTTCAGATCTAGACGAATGTTCTTTAAGTATCGACAGGAAGATCTCAGTTCCGATCTTTCCTATATTCTGGCCAATAATTTTTCCGGGTATTCTGTTGCCGACATTAAAATTTCGGGCAGGACGACCCGGGTACAACTGCAAAAGCTTATTTGTCGCCATTTGGGCTATCAACGCTATGATGGGGCAATGGCAGTACAATTGAGCGGGTATGCCTCCCGTATTGTGAAAAAATCCGCAAAACCTGTTTTTATTTTAAGATCATTATTGGACCATTTGAATAAAAAACAGGTCATAACCCCGGCATATAGCACATTCCAAGATCTGATAGGACAATGTTTATCCGACGAAAGAACGCGGATTGCCGAACAATTGGGGTCTGCTCTTGAGCCCACCACGAAAGAAGCGCTGACAAACTTATTATTCGAGGAACCGGATGGCATGCACTGGATAACCCAAATAAAAAAGGCCCCGAAAGATTTCAGTTATACCGAAATCTTAAGGGATACCGATAGGGCAAAAAAACTTTTGCCGCTCTATGAGTTCGCTTCCAAATGGTTGCCTTCGATCCATATATCGAACGAAAGCATTCGTTATTATGCGGCCCTGACCGAATATTATTCAGTATATAAACTTCGACGGTCCGATCCTTTGATCGCCTACTTTTATCTTCTTTGTTATGCTTATCACCGTACACATGTGATCAATGATAATTTGATAGAAGCTTTTATCTGTAATGTCCGTCAATATGAAGAATCCGCCAAACAGTTTGCCAAGGACATGGTATATAAAAGGAAATCCCAAGCAAACCGGGATGTCAAGGTAACAGGTGAGATCCTAAAATTTTTCTTGAACCCCGATATTGCCGACAATGTATCTTTTGGTAAGATCCGGGCCAAAGCGTTCCGATTGTTGGATCGGGACAAAATGCAGACCGTAAGCACATTTATTGGTGGGTCGGGGTTCGATGAAGAAGAGTTTCAATGGCAGCATCTGGATATTTTATCCACTTCCTTTAAGAAAACCCTTCGTCAAATAGTCCGGGTGCTGGACCTGAACGGTCATAGGGATGGAACAGACCTCCTTGAAGCGGTAGGATTCATACAGGATTGTTTTAGAAGCGGAAAAATTTTACGCCGTATGCCCGACAAGGCCTTTCCTGTTGGATTTTTGACCAAAACACTGCAAAAACACCTTTATCATGGCGCAGAACCACAAAAATTAATCCCTGACCGATATGAATTTGCGCTGTACAAAATACTTAGAAAAGCATTTGAATCCGGGGATGTCTTTAACCAGAGCACTACCAAATATCGTAGTTTCACCGATTACCTTCTACCCGCGGACAGGTGGAATACCAATAAACGAACGATCTTGGAAGAACTGGACCTGCCCGTATTGCAAAGACCGATACGCCAAACATTAAAGGAGCTCAAAGGTGAACTTGAAAGCAAGGTCGAACAAGTAAACCATCGAATCAACAGCCGCGAGAACAAGGATATTAAATTCAACAATAGGGCAAATAGTGTTAATTGGACATTGCCCTATAAGAAGGAAGAAGACGGGGAAGACCATCGTTTCTATCATACCGTGCCCACGATCGGTATCGCCAGCCTGTTAAGCTATGTGCACAAAAAAACAGGTTTCTTGGATGGCTTTACCCATGTTCTGGACAGGTATATAAAAGGCAATAAAAATGAAAGGTCTTTACTGGCCTGCATTATCGCACTGGGAACGAATATGAGCTTGGGAAGGATGGGGGAAATTTCCGATATCGATTACCGGGAACTAAAAACTACCTATGAGAACTTTTTTCGATTGGAAACACTTAAAGGGTCCAATGATCTTATTGTCAATGCAACCGCTAAACTTTCAATTTTTCGACATTATGATATAGAATCGGATGTAATGCATTCCAGCAGCGATGGGCAACGGTTTGAAACACATAGAAATACGGTAAATGCCCGACATGCGTCAAAATACTTCGGACTTAAAAAAGGTATTTCAGCTTTAACACTTGTAAGCAACCATGTGCCGATCAATGCCAAGGTTATAGGAACCCACGAACACGAAAGTTATTTTGTCTTCGATCTACTGTACAACAACACTACCGACATCGATCCAGATCGCCATTCCGTGGACACCCATGGTACCAATCAGGTAAACTTTTGGATATTATATGCATTTGGCTACCAGTTTGCTCCACGTTACAAGAACTTCCCGATGAAGACCGAGAGTATCATCGGGTTCGGAAACCCAGGGAGCTATGATGATGAATTCATCATCAGACCGGTCCGAAAAGTTAAAGAGGAACTGATCGTTGATCAATGGCCCGATATCCAGCATATAATGGCTTCACTGGGACAGAAAGAAACAACACAGTCATCCATTGTGCGAAAGTTGAGCTCATACGCAAGGCAAAATAAAACGAAAAAGGCCCTATGGGAGCTTGATAATATAATCAGGAGCATTTATATGTTGGACTATATCGATGACAGGTCATTGCGCCAATACGTCGCCAAAGCCCTTAATCGAGGAGAGGCATACCACCGATTGAAAAAGGCCATTGCCCATATCAATGGGGGCCGATTGAATGTAAAAACAGAAAACGAACAACATATCATCCACGAATGTACAAGACTTATTGCCAATGCGATTATCTATTTTAACGCCGATCTACTTTCTCGTTTGCTTGAACATGGTGATTCCAACGGTCTATTTGAAATGGGCAAGCTTGGAGAGATCTCCCCGGTCGCTTGGCAACATATCAACTTCTATGGCCGATTTGAGTTTGATGATATTACCACAACATTCAATTTTGACGAATTCATCAGATCGGTCGACTTGGAGGCAGTGTTCAATGAGAAAGGCCAAGGGGAAGAAGGAAGGAAGGATGGAAATCTAACTTTGAACCATATCGGGGGATGGGCAAAAATGACCCATATGCTTTTTTCATTCCGCTGAAAAACCCTTTTAAATTTAGTGTATCATCTACCTCTAAAACTTTAGACATTTGAATAACTCCCCAACCTTGTGCTTCTATTGTTAAACAATTCCAACTTATACCGTTAAACCTTTGAATTTACTGTAATATTTTGTATATTGTAGGATGCCAAAAAAGATATCCATTTCCGTTAAAGAGAGCGTCGGTTTTTTGAACAGGGCCTATTCAAAAACGACCGGTCGGCTGCAGCAGGACAG
>JBDNGW010000794.1:0-3880 GCA_041689735.1 Leeuwenhoekiella sp.
GTGTCTCTTGATTAAAAACAAGTTCTTTTATGCTCCAGGGCATTTTCAAACCTAGAGCAAGACTAAATATTTCTTCTGTATTTCCCATGATCCAAAAATAAGAATTAACTTCTTACCCATAGAAATCAACATAGAGCCTATTTTTTGGTTGTTCTTTGAAACGATACATACAGTATTCCACTCTCCCACTGGATTAATTGGTTTGTTAGGATCAGCTTTAATAAGATCGTAGAGTGAAGCGACGGTTCTACTGCCTTCATGGTTACCTAATTTTGCATCCGGATGATTCTCATCATCTAAAATTTGGTATTCCAAACCAATGGAAGATCCCGGCCCTTTATTTATATCTGTATCAACATAGTATTTAACCCCACTATTAGCTCCTTTTGTTAACTTAAAATCTACTTTTAATTCAAAATCACCATAAAGATCTTCCGTTACAATATCACCGCCTGCAGCAGACTCGGCCCCACCACTGGCTAAAACTGTTAGAATACCATCCTCAATTTCCCAGCCCTTTTCTGGAAACTCATCCATTCTGGCACCACGCCATCCATTAGTAGATTTACTATCCCAAAGCAATTTCCATCCATTTTCTTTCTCTGCGGAAGTTAATTGATTTTTAGTATTAACAACGGGTGCGTCACTTTCAGTGTTAGACTGCTCCAAGCTGTCAGTCATAATCCTTACATTTTTCCACTTGCTTTTTTTGCCGGGCGTTTCATCATCGCCAATTGAATGTACCTGTAGTGCGATAAAACCCTCTTGCGTCTTATCATCAACCAGGTTTGCAGCTGCTACTCCGTTCACCCACGTTTGAATGGTATCACCTATGGCTTCGATTCTGTAATGGTTCCAGTCATCCTTTTTGTATGCATTTTGCGCGGAAGTATTAAAACTCATAGGATAGAGCCACCCTCTTCTGGCTTCATCATAAATGCCCCCGCTCCACGCACGATCTGAAGGATCTATTTCTACCTGATAACCATGTACACGATTATTTTGATATTGAGGTTTGCTCTCGCTTCTTATCTGGATCCCAGAATTCATACTGGGATCTGCCTTAAAGTCAAGCTCCAGGATAAAGTCACCATATTTTTTATCAGTCGTGAGAAATGAATTAGGTGTTCCCGAAACCGTAGTTCCGACGATCACTCCATCCTCCAATTCATATTTTGCATTTCCATTCTTTTGGCTCCAGCCAGTAAGATCTTTTCCATTGAAAAGCGATTCTCCCTCAGTTTTCTTGTCTGATTTATCAGCACAACTAAAGAACAATTGAGTGCTTACATTACCCATTAATTTGGCTTTTTCTTCAGTAAATTTGTATTTTACAAACAGTTTGTAAAGTACATCCTGCATTTGTTTGGACGTAATTTGCATGGCTTTTTCTGTCATTTTTATAATGGCTTAACGGTCAATTAAAAGGTATATAGAATTAGGTGCCTTTAGGAAACTTTAATTATTTTGGTTCATTTATTCCTAAAGATGTAATTCCCATTATTAGCAAGGCTTCTTATTTTATCATATGATGATTATAATTTTCGTATTCGGAAAAAATGTTTAGAATGAATTTAATCAGACGCTAACATATTAATTGAAGCTACGGTTCTAAACCCTAAATGTTCCTGGGCAGAATCTGTGGAATTCGCCATACGGGCAGAAATCCTGAAGCTTGCACAATAGGAAGCATTACATAGAAAGGAACCTCCTTTAATTACCTTTTGTAACATCTGCGGGTAGGTACGATTAAAAGGTTCCTCGGCGCCTTCAGGGTTCTTTACAACCCCTCTTTTCAATGCCTCCTGATAAAAATTCACGTTATACCAATCCTGAGTCCATTCCCATACGTTTCCTGCCATATCATATAATCCATACGGATTTGGTGGATAAGATTTTACAGGAGCCTTATTTTCATAACCATCTTCCTTTAAATTGTTCATGGGAAATTCACCTTCCCAAGTATTTGCCATTTCAGCTAATTTTGTTTCATCATTACCCCAACTAAAACGGCTGTTAAGTTGACCACCCTTTGCTGCCAATTCCCATTCCGCTTCTGTTGGAAGACGCCTTCCCGCCCATTGACAATATGCAAGGGCGTCTTCTAGGGCTATATGAACAACAGGAAATTGTTCTTTACCCTCTATAGTGCTGCCAGGGCCATAAGGATGCCTCCAACTTGCCCCTATTTTCCATTCCCACCATTGTGAATAATCATATAAATTAGTTACACTCTCTTCCGTTTTCTTAAAAATAAGAGAACCAGGTTGTAAAATGGAATCATGAGGTTTCGGGGTATTAAAAGGAAGCTGCTTTTTCATTTCTTCCCAAACAATTTCCCGTTCTGCTATGGTGGCATAACCAGTTTCATCTATAAAATTTTGAAATTGAGCATTGGTTACTTCAGCTTCATCCATGAAAAATCCATCAACCGCTACAGGGTGCGCTGGTTTTTCATGATCCATTGCCATGCCATCAGATTCTTGTGCGCCTTGTATGAATTTGTCTCCCGGAATCCATACCATTCCTTCTGGAGTGGTTATATTTTCGGGTACTTCCTTTATTAATTCCAGAGTTTCTAAATCTACAGCAGATGTACCAATGGCGACTTCTTCAGATTTGCTTTTCTGATCCAATTTGTTTTCCTGACAAGATAAAGCCAATATACTTCCACTTAATATCAAACACTTCAAGTTCATTTATTTCTGTTTTTATTGGTCAATATAAATATTTTATTCGTTGTTGCAACACTTGTTAAAATCGTAGATCCAAACACAAGAGAGGGATAGAGATATTTTCATTTTTCTTTATAAAAATTAATTGTTATTTGCTTTAGGTAATTGCCATATTCAAGTTATAAGTGCAACAGGCCAAGTTGATTTTAATTTTTCTATTGGACTATTGTAGCCAAACTTTCTTACTCTTTTATTGTTAATTAATTCTTCCATTTCCTTAATTCTTTTCTTACTGATAAGGTTTAGGTCTGTTTTCTTAGGTAAAAACCTTCTGCCCAATCCTGTTATCGACAGTACCTTTGTCCGAGGAGGTATAGGGTCTGGTGAAATATATTTTCACATTATGTTTTTTTGGCAATTTCCTGGTGACTTGCAAATTCTTTTCCGTTGTCAAACGGTCATTCTCTTTATCCAGTTGCTTCCTAGACGCTGTAACCGACTGTTGATTAATACCTGTAACACTTTGGAGTCTTTGCCTTCTAAAAAGTCCCATGTTGTAATCAAAGTTGATCTTTCTGTCATCATCAAGAGGTCAGAGCCATAATCCTTGCCCATCATTAGGTCAACTTCCACATCGCTCAAACGCTCACGCCTCTCGACAACATCCGGGCGATCCTCTATTGACACCCTGCTTTTTATCGTACCTCTCGTGTTTTAATAATTCTCGCGTTTTAACCTTCGCCTGCCGTGCCTTAGATAAAGGTAAAGATCTTTGTATGGTGAATTTTCCTTTAGGTTGCTTTTCTGAAAGCTCCATGTCCATTGACAGATGCACTCAAGGGATATTCCTTCTATTCCACAAATTTCCATTCAACTGCAATAAATTCTGGACTCCATTGCTCTTTCCGGAACCATCCCGCCGCCTAATCTTTCAGTTCTTTTATCAGTTTGATGGCCTTGTGCTTGATCTTGTGCCAAATTTATTCATCCATAATTACGGTTATGAAAGATAAATTTACCAAGTATATTTTATACCGTACTTATTAGGGTCTATTTCCCATTTATCCAATAATGTTTTTGCTGCCCTATGATCGTAGGAGTCACGAACCAATTTTCCCGCTTCCCTAGCCATAGTTATTACTGCTTCCTGCATTTCATCACTATTGTCTCCCACACTTTCTATAGCATTAAGGATCTGTTTAGAA
>JBDNGW010000795.1:0-2410 GCA_041689735.1 Leeuwenhoekiella sp.
ATCAACAAGGCGAAAAACGCAGACATAGCCGTAGCTATGGCGAGTATTTTCAACCTGCCTACCGGCAAAGGCAGGCGCAGTTGCTGGGCAAAAGAACCCATAGAAATGGGCAGGTTATTTCTAAACA
The DNA here is from genome assembly GCA_041689735.1 of Leeuwenhoekiella sp. Lineage (GTDB taxonomy): Bacteria > Bacteroidota > Bacteroidia > Flavobacteriales > Flavobacteriaceae > Leeuwenhoekiella. The sequence continues at coordinate 128 of JBDNGW010000795.1, forward strand.
GATCCTAAGGGGGACTTGGACATAAAAAGAAAGGGTTCTGGTTGGAGTTATATGGGCGTCAAATTTAGGGTAATAAAGAGTAAAAGCTATAAAATATTTAGGCTTTATATCTTATGAATCTGCTGATTGTAGTTTTCAACGTTCATAATACATTAAGCTTATGTTAATGAATCTCATCGTTGGTTTGTCTCTCAAAAAGCTAAAATATTAGGGCTTTAGGGATCATAGATCAATTTTACTATAGATTCAGCCATTTTTTGATATTGTCTCTTTGCAGTTCACCTAGGTTAAAGATAATCTTGAAGGGTAACTTAATTGAATACTTTAATTTATTCTTATGCCATTTTTTTCATTTTTCCGTAATCTTCTATAATTTGGTTTTAGCTGACTGGAAGGGCAATCTTTCATGCACTCTGCTTCCTTCGGAACCAGGAGGGAATATTCTCAAAGTGTGTCAATTTTTATCTCGACCTTAGAAGAGCCGGGTTTTGAATCCTTTTTTCCAAGTAGGCTATGTCCTAGGTTCCATAACAAATTCGCCAACTTTATTAATTTTCATGTTATTGGTGTCGCCGTTTTTATAATACGATAGCAACTGAGGTTTAAAAGCTGTTTTTGAACCGTTCACTCCTTTGTTATTTAGGGATAATATTTCAGAAAAACCGGATACATCAAAAGAATAAAGATTATCTCTTTCTTATCTCTGTTTTTTAAAAATTCCTTGTTAGCCTGAGTCTGATTCAATAAAAGTGGGTCAGCCTGTCTACCAGAAGAAAGATCGAGAACGCCTATTTTCGAGTGAAAACGGTCATTTTGACTCATTTTTTAAAAATCGTATCGAGAATGACCGTTTTCAGTACATACCTATAATAAGCCGAAGAAAGATGGTTAGTGATTTAAGCTATAGAGAATAGCTTTTATCTGGTTATAATAAACGACCAAAAAGAGATTTTTGCTGAACTATGAACATTAATTTTACCGGTTCTAAGTAAGCAACTCGATGCATTTAAAGACTGCAAGTACCCAAAGAAAAAAGTACGCCACTATTCTTACCTTTTTGACCGTTCCGCTTTCGGGATTCATGACCGATATCTATCTGCCATCCTTCCCTTCCATGTCAGAAAACCTACAGGTTTCAGAGCGCAGTATTCAGTTGACTCTTACCTGTTTCCTTCTGAGCTATGGTTTTGTACAATTATTCGTTGGCGGAATTTTGGACAGTATAGGTCGGTACAGGCCGGTTTTACTCTCGTTGGTAGTATTAATTATAAGCAGCTTGGGCATTGTCTTTACCAAAGATGTCTTTGTGATTTGCATTTTGCGTATCGTGCAGGGCGTGGGCACTTCGTTTATTGTTGTGGCAAAACGCGCCTATTTTGTAGATTTATACAACGATGTGGAGCGCAAGAATTTTCTAAGTTATTTTACCATTGTCTGGTCTTGCGGTCCTATAATTGCGCCCTTTCTGGGCGGTTATTTGGAAAGTATATTCTCTTGGGAAGCTAACTTTTATTTTCTTGCCATTTATGCAGCGATCCTACTTTTTCTAGAAGTTTTTATAGGAGGGGAAACTATACGGTATTTTAAAAGGTTCAATCTTAGAAAAACCACCATGCTCTATACGGTCATGCTAAAAAATAAAGGATTTCTTTATGGTATTTTGATTTTGGGGTTGTCGTATTCGGTGGTGATGGTGTTCAATATTGCCGGACCGTTTCTAGTGGAGCATCATTTTAATTTCAGCCCGGTGATTATTGGATATTGCACCCTTATTCTAGGTATTTCCTGGATGCTGGGCGGTATTATCAGCAAGAAACTGGTACGCTATTCTTTCAATCCAAAAATACTTTACTTTACAGCCTTTCAGCTCGTTTTAATCGCCGTGTTGATTGGGTTATCGGGCATTTATGATAACCTCATTTTGCTTATGGCTTTTGCTTTTATCATTCATATCTGCAGTGGTTTTGTATTTACTAACTATTTCACCAATAATATGTTGTTTTTCCCCAGTAATGCAGGGATTTCCGGTGGGTTGATGGGAGGTATGCTGTATATCATTACCTCTATTTCAAGTTATGTCATATCCTCTTCTGGAGAAATTGTTTCCACCTTGGACATGTCGCTGCGCTACCTCATGATTGCCCTGCCCCTGGCCATTGTAGTTTTTATAGCGGCAAAATTTAGAAGTAAGCGGTTAAAAAAATCCTTGATGAACGCTTGATTTTTTCCAATTCTCCTATAGAAAGAATTTCAAATAGAAGCTGCTCCACTTTGGCGAGGCGG
>JBDNGW010000796.1:0-5533 GCA_041689735.1 Leeuwenhoekiella sp.
AATTTTTTGAAATATCTCACGAGCAACTACCTGATGTAATTGCTTACTCAAAAAATAAAAATTGGCTTTATCTTATTGAGGCTGTTCATTCTTCTGGACCGATAAGCGAATTGAGGTTAATTCAGTTGGAAAAACTAACAAAAAACTGCAAGGCTGATATAGTCTATGTAACGGCCTTTTTAACAAGATCCAAGTTCAGGCAATTTATGGTGGATATAGCTTGGGAAACTGAAGTTTGGATAGCTGACAACCCTGATCACTTGGTTCACTTCAATGGAGATAAATTTCTGGGACCTTATAAAGATTAAAATCCAATGACACAAAGTAACATGCCGTTTTTTCTTTAAAAACCGTAGTTTTGCAGGGAAAAAAATTAAACTATGTCCAGGATCTTGACCGGGGTACAAAGTACGGGAACGCCGCATTTGGGCAATCTTTTAGGTGCGATCATTCCCGCCGTAAAAATGGCCAACGAGGCCGATAACGATTCTTTTTTCTTTATAGCAGACCTGCATTCGCTCACACAGATCAAAGATCGCGAGACCTTACGGCAAAATACGTATTCCACCGCTGCCTCTTGGTTGGCCTGTGGCCTGGATATAGAAAAAACGGTTTTCTATAGGCAGAGCGATATCCCACAAGTCACGGAACTAAGCTGGTACCTCAGTTGTTTTTTTCCGTACCAGCGCTTAACCCTTGCCCATAGTTTTAAGGACAAGGCAGACCGGTTGGAAGATGTGAACGCCGGTCTTTTTACCTATCCCATGCTTATGGCGGCAGATATTCTGCTCTATGACGCAGACATTGTTCCCGTGGGTAAAGACCAATCGCAACATGTGGAAATGACCCGTGATGTGGCCTCTCGTTTTCACTCCCGCATAGGGGAAACCTTCGTGATCCCCGAATTGCGCCTGCACGAAGAAACCATGTACATTCCCGGCGCAGATGGTGCTAAAATGAGCAAGAGCAAGCGCAATACGATCACCCTTTTTCAATCTGACAAAGCGCTGCGCAAGGAAATAATGGCCATTGCAACAGACAGCACCCCACTGGAAAATCCTAAAAACCCCGATACCTGCAACGTTTTTGCGATTTATAAACTGATCGCTTCAACGAGCGAAATTGAGGAAATGCGCAATAATTACGAACAGGGCGGTTACGGGTATGGCCACGCCAAAAAAGTCCTTTATGAGAAAATTACCACACATTTTAAAAAGGAAAGGGATACCTACGACTACTATATGAACAATCTCGAGAAAATCGACGAAGCGCTACGTTACGGTGCCCAGAAAGCAAGTAAAGTAGCCGACGAAGTATTGACCCGAGTTCGTCAAAAATTGGGATATTCATGACACCCGTATTTCAAAAGCAGTTTGCGCATTGAAATTCGTTCGTCGAATGAGCACCACCGGAAGGGTGGGGTCTACATAAATTTTTCGGTGCTTGTAAAAAGAAATTTTACCACGTCCGTATTTACTGAAAAACCCCTGTTTTCAGGTAAGTTCAAATTGCTTCCCCGGTAATGGCCGCACTACGCCTTTAATTTCCATATTGAGTAACAGTCCTGCTGTTTTATAGGTAGGAAAATCGCAATGAAGGGCGATGAGATCAAGCTCTTCCTTACCGTTTTTGTTTAAAAATTCAAAGAGCCTTTCTTCTTCCACGTTAAGGTCTACAAAAAGTTGTTTTTGCACGGGCGCCAGATCTGCGTCAATGTTCCAGTTGAGCATATAGACGATATCCGCAACGCTGGTCATAAGATGTGCCTTTTGCCGTTTTATAAGATCGTTGCAACCTATGCTCTGGCTATCTCCCGGCCTTCCCGGCATGGCAAAAACCTCACGGTTGTAGGAGTTGGCGATATCTGCCGTAACCAGCGAGCCTCCTTTTGCAGCGCTTTCTATAACAATGGTCGCCTCGCTCATCCCTGCGATAATGCGGTTGCGGCTTAAAAAATTATTTCGGTCAAAATGATCACTGCTCCAGAAATCACTAATGAAACCGCCGTTTTTTTCGACCTCTTCCATATATTTTTTATGCGTTTTGGGATAGATTTGGTTGAGACCATGAGCCACCACTGCGATAGTTTGTAGGTTGTTCTTTACCGCTGCGCGGTGTGCCGTAATATCTACGCCGTAGGCAAAACCAGAAATTATTATCGGGTTGAGCACCGCAAGTTCCTCAATGAGTTTTTGTGTCTGGGCGATGCCATGGGCCGTAACTTGTCGTGTGCCCACGATAGAAAGCATCCGCCGGTTCGAGAAATCTATGTTTCCGCGTTTGAAGAGCAGAATGGGGCCGTCAATGCAATGTTTCAGGCGGTCAGGATAATCGGTATCGGTGTACGAGCAGTATTTGATATCATTATCCTTTATGAACTTCATTTCCGCTTCGGCGGCACGTTTATGTGCGGTCTTATGCAATTCCTTGATTTTATGGGTGCCTATGCCATCTATACGTAAAAGGTTTGCCGTTTTTTCCTCAAAAAGCCCTTCGGCACTTCCGGTATGGCGTATTAATTTTTTAATGGAAGCATCGCCTAGGTTGGGTATATGTTGTAATGTGAGTAGAGTAAGGAGTTCATTTTCGGTCATGGGCAGTGGAATGTGCATAAATATATTGCAAATTGTTTATAAAACTAAACACAATGAGTTTTTGTCACTAGGATTTTTTTATATTTTTACGTCATGCAATTTGAAAACTACATCAGCGACCTGCTTTATAGATATGAATGTGTGACCGTGCCCGGCCTTGGCTCTTTTTTAAGTCATCGCAATCCCGCACGCTTAAACAAGGAAGAACACTGCTTTTTTCCACCACAAAAGCGCATTTCCTTTAATACCCAAGTGCGTGATAATGATGGCTTGCTAGCCAAATATATCAGTAATAGCGAAAGCATCAGCTATGAAGATTCCATAGGCCGCATTCAGGCTTACGTTCAGTTTGTAAAACTAGAACTAGAAGATAAAAAGCTGATCAATATTGATAAAATAGGTGCTTTTTCTTTGAACGAAGACGGTGCAATTCGCTTTGAGCCAAATAATGAGGTGAATTACCTTACGGAAGCTTTTGGACTTTCTTCGCTGACAGCGCGTCCAGTTTCACGAGAATCTGAAAAAGAGGTTGTTCTTTCCGAAGAAAAAATATTTCCCATTGATCATAGAACACGTTCCAAACGCGTGTGGATGAAATATGCCGCTGTGGGACTGCTGGCTATTGGCCTTTCGGGAACCATGGGCTATATGTACCTTAAAGATGTAGAAGATTATAACGTCGCTGCCAAGCAAGATGCAGCTTCAAAACTTGAAAATCAGATTCAGGAAGCTACCTTTATCATTAGCAATCCGCTGCCCACGATCACGCTTAATGCCTTTAAGCCAAATGGCAAATACCATATTGTCGCAGGCGCTTTCCGCCAGGAAGAGAATGCGGAGACGCGGGTAAACCAGTTGCGGGAGAAAGGTTACAAGGCAAGGCAGATTGGCGCTAACCGTTTTGGCCTACACCAAGTGGTATACGGGAGTTATAACGATCCCAAAGAAGCACTTGTTGCATTGCGCGAAGTGCGCAACAATGACAATAGTGGCGCGTGGATGCTGGTGCAGGAGCTTGAGCAAAAGAAGTAAGGGCCTGTACTAAAATAAAGTGTACAAAATTAAAAATATTATTTTTTGCAATACTTAGGCAAAAATGCAACCTTAGATAAATTAGGAATTTTAACTTGCCTGTTGGCAAAGGCAGGAAAATCCTGTGTGTTCCTGCCAGTCGTGCCTTGGTAGGCAGGAAAGAACAAGTATAAATGTTATAGGTTGTTTTTGAACCAATCCTTATCTTCGCGCCTTTAAAAATTTGCATTTAAAGATGAACATCAAACATCCGAAGGACTCCAAGACCATACAAACAGATATCGTACTTCCCAATGAGACCAATCCACTTGAAAACATGTTTGGCGGTGAGCTGCTCGCGCGCATGGACCGTGTGGCCAGTATCGCAGCTAGACGGCATTCTCGAAGGATTGTAGTGACTGCCGCCGTTAATCATGTCGCCTTTAACAAAACCATTCCCTTGGGCAGCGTCGTGTGCGTAGAAGCAACAATTTCCCGGGCATTTAAAACCTCTATGGAAGTGGTCATTGATGTGTGGATAGAAGACCGCGAGAGCGGTGTGCAGTCTAAGGCAAACGAGGCGATCTACACTTTTGTTGCCGTAGACGATTCGGGCAGGCCCGTGGCCATTCCGCAACTGGAACCTGAAACGGAACTAGAGCAAGAGCGCTTTAATGCTGCTTTGCGCCGCAAACAGTTGAGCCTTGTACTCGCCGGTAAGATGAAGGCCCACGAAGCTACTGAACTTAAAGCACTGTTTGTTTAACAAAGAAAAAGATCATTTCCGTTTTGATTTTTAGATGGTTTAAATTTTCCTGAAGTACTTGATTTTATACTAAAAAAACACTGATTTGTCGCCATTTTAGCTGTTTTTAAGCCTGTATTTGCCGATAATATGAAGCCTTACGATGCCACTACAATTAAAGCGCTCTTTATTTAATTAAGAAAAAAATCAAATCTGTTTTAATTTTGAGTCCACTCCGAAAAGTCCAAATCTTGGAAAACCGGATCAAATAAGAACTTTTGATATATTTTATCCTATTGAAATTCAGTTGATTACAATTACGAGATTGATCCTTTTTAAGACGATTCAGCACGTTTTATAGTATTCGGAGTGGACTCAATTTTAGAATGGTTTAAGTTTTATGCTTGTCCGCTTAGACACCTAAAGTAGGTTTTTGTCATCCTGAGCGCAGTCGAAGGATAGACAAAAAGCATCTCGAATACGCCTGCCTACCGGCAAAGGCAGGCTCGATGTGACAGAAAATATATGACATTTCGTGTTTGGGAGTGTTTACGGATATACAAAAAGTTTTTAAAGTGCTAGATTTTGTTCCAAAAAACACTGTTTTACTGTCAATTTCAGCTGTTTTTGATCGGTTAAAATTCAATTGTTTCGGAATAATCGGTACCTTTATAATGCCTAACGCAATGTTCTAAAATTAAATTTTTGCGTTACGCGGAAATGGTGCGGTAGTCTATCTTTAATAATTTGCTTAACGGGACAAGAAATCTTCTAATCATGGAAAACAGTGAAAATCCTTCTTTTGAAGCCTTTCAGGAGAAATTACAGCAACTTAATCCGCGAGTAAGAGAGAAAGCGGTGGAGATTGCTAAAAAATTGGTCGAAAAGGAAAATTATAAGGAAAAGGACGCTGTGAAAGAAGCTATTAGTCGCGCCGAAGAGTGGTTTTAAGACCTAGAAGGTTGATTTTTGATTCTTTTTGCCTTATTTTTTATCATCAGAACTCCCTAATGCATTTATCTTTAGTATTATATGAGAGCCTTTGAAAACGGACGGTTTTCATAAAATTTAAAATCTTTTTTCTTTAAAATCTTCGGCGGATCTGCCTTGAGGATGATTTATTTAAATCTTAAGCGTTTTCACTTCCGCTTCGCGAACCAGAGTTAAATTGAATGTAATATAG
>JBDNGW010000797.1:0-2041 GCA_041689735.1 Leeuwenhoekiella sp.
ACAATATTATTATTGCCGGGCAAGCGGTTTTTATAATCTATGGAAGTATCTCCAAAAAGACACAGGTATTTTAATCGGGCGGCGTCTGAAGAAGCGTTCTCGTACACGTAGCGCACAAAATTCCGGATAGCGCCAATATCTGCGTGGCCGGAACTGAACTCGTTGTATATCTCGTCCAGAGTCGCTACTTTTACGTTTAATCCCCTAAAATCGCGGTTATGCTGGGCGAGTTTTTCTGCCTGCGGCCGAAGCAGGTCACTGGTGATCATCAGATAATCTACATCCTGAAAACCGCCGCCTCCGTTAAAGATCGCTCCTTTCAGATTTTGATTGCTGAGCCGCGTATTCCCATTTTCGCGCAGCGGAACATAAAAATCATTAGGGTTTATGGCAACAAATTTCCTCAGCGTTCCCAATGCCGATTTAAAGCTGAAAACAGGCGCTTTATCGCTATTTTCGACCGCTTTTATGGCAAAACGGTCGGTTACTTCCCATATTTCCGAGAATTGGGCGGCCTCCTGCATAATATATTCGGCTAGGCCGGAAGCATTTGCGGTGCTGTTTTTCTGAAAGGCCAGCTGACTTCCGGCGCCACGCAGTTCGCGTTCCGCCTGCAAAGCGATAAAATCAAGATACGCCTTGCTGGAGGGATTTCCGCCATTGGCATAGCTGAGGTTTACGGTAACTTCCGAAGAAGAAACCGGCACTCCCGGATCTCCCGCCGGATTAAAAAACGAATCATAGGTTCGCCCCTGCGCCAGAATGGATTCACTTATGGGCGAAAAATTGAATGTGGTAAGGTTCTGGCCGTTGATCGTAACGGTCATACTTGTGGCAGATTCCGATATAGCAGCGGCATAAACACGCGCTTTAATGGGTTGGCCGGCAACCAGGTTCGGAAATTCAAAACTGAACTCCTGTTCGTTCTCAAAATCAAAACGCTCGCCAAACCATCTTCGGCCCAGCCGCACCAGGTTTTCGTTATCTTCCTCGTGAAATTGATAATCGTCAAAAGTGGTGATCTGTTGCGTGGCCGCTGCCAGTGGTTGCTGCATGTTTGTAAGGCGCTTGCCCGTGCTTCCGCTTGCGGTAATAAAATAATAGGAACGCACGTCATACGCATTGATATGGGTAAGGCTTTCTTCGGAAAAACCGCGCGTTCCCACCCCGTAAAAAAAAATATAATCAGCAGCATCAAAAGATCCGTCTTCGCCGCCCACCACTTTGATACTGTTTTCCCGTGGATCAAAAACAGTGTTGTCCATATTCAATAAGGGCAGCATTTCACCGCCATTGCCATAGATTTTTAGCGTGCTGGGATCTATAGATTCCACATTCATGCCCAGACTTTTCAAAAACCGCCCGTCCAGCTTAAAAATCCCTGTTTTATCAATATAAAACTTAAAAAAATCACCGCTGGCAAAAACAGAATTGGTCACATTTAAGGTATTCAAGATTTGTGACTGACTACTACGCTGCGCGGAAGATGTTATACTGAAAGCAGTAACGCGCTTTAAAACGCCATTGTCCTTATATATAGGAGCGATACCTACCCAGACGTTAGCAACGCCACGGGCGCGGGATTGGCCATGAGTGAAATTTATCCCTTCCGGGATACTCGCTTTATCCAAATCCAGAAGTGCACTGCCAGAAATGGGCTCACTAACAATACCAGTGATTTTTGGATTACTCAAACCACCAGTAGCTTCCCATTCTACATAAAACCGAATGCCTTGCACGGGATCATAAGAGAAATTGGGCGTCTCAAAACCCGGCACAAAAACAGGTTTTGCATCTGTAGACACATTTACCCGGTCTTCCCAATTAATTACAAAACGCTTGTTTTGTGCATGAATCACGCAGGTTGTAAGCACTAATAGTAAAAGAAGTATTTTTTTCCTCATTAAGATTATAACGTGATTATGCAAAGCAAAGTATAAAATAAGGAACCCCCAAAAATAGTTACAAGTAATACTAAAGATGTAATTATTCCGTTTTTAGAGCAGAGTCCTTAATGGTGACGAACTGCAAAAAACTATAT
>JBDNGW010000798.1:0-2820 GCA_041689735.1 Leeuwenhoekiella sp.
ATGGTGCGCCGGGGTTTTTTAAAAATGGAAAATCTGGAGCTGCTTATCGTTGATGATAAAATTGAATCGCTACTCGAAAAAATGGAAAATTTCAAACCCAATATCATGGCCAAATGGCTAAAACCGGGACGGACTTAAGAATCGATAATTTTTAGTTGAAAATAAAAGAATTTTTACCACAAGCAATGACTGCCGAAGAACAAATAAACCAACTCCGAGACGAACTGCGCCAGCACAACTACAATTATTATGCGCTGGACAAACCGGAAATTTCAGACTACGATTTTGATAAAAAGCTTCAGGAACTGCAAAAACTGGAAACAAAATATCCGGAGTTTTTTGATGCCAATTCTCCCACTTTACGTGTAGGTGGCGCGGTGACCAAGAATTTTAAAACCGTAAAACACGATACGCGCATGTATTCGCTGGCCAATTCCTATTCTCAGGAAGATCTGGAAGATTGGGAAAAACGCATTAAAAAATTGGTTGAGGGCGATGTAGAATACGTCTGCGAACTTAAATACGACGGGGCTTCGATAAGTCTTACATACGAAAATGGTTCTCTCGTGCGCGCGATTACCCGTGGCGATGGCACGCAGGGCGATGATGTGACACATAATGTGCGTACGATTCGGTCGATTCCATTAAAGCTGAAGGGCGATTTTCCAGAAAGATTTGATATTCGGGGAGAGATTGTACTGCCATATTCCGGTTTTGCCAAGATGAACGCAGAGCGTGTGGAAGCCGGGGAGGAGCCGTACAGCAACCCGCGAAATACCGCTGCAGGAAGTCTGAAATTGCAGGACAGCGCGGAAGTGGCCCGCCGCCCGCTAGATTGTTTATTATATACGGTAGTGGGTGATGATCTCGGCGTTTCCAGCCAATTTGAAAGTCTGGAAAAGGCACGGAAATGGGGTTTTAAAGTACCCGAAGCGGCAAAATTGGTCAAATCTACTTCAGAAACACTTGATTTTTTAAAATATTGGGATACGCACCGTCATGATCTGCCTTATGAAACCGACGGTGTGGTCATTAAAGTCAATAGTTTTGAGCAACAAACGGAACTTGGTTTTACTGCAAAAGCACCACGCTGGGCGATGGCCTACAAATTTAAATCCGAACAAGTTTCCACACTGCTAAAAAAAATCACGTACCAAGTTGGGCGAACTGGCGCAATCACGCCGGTGGCTAATTTGAAGCCTGTTCAACTAGCAGGAACAGTTGTAAAACGTGCTTCGCTGTACAATGCAGATCAGATCGAAAAGCTGGATGTTCGCGAGGGCGATACCGTTTTTGTCGAAAAAGGGGGCGAAATTATCCCCAAGATCATTGGTGTAGATTTTGAAAAACGCGATCCCAATTCTCAGCCTACAGAATATAGAAAAACCTGCCCAGAATGTGGTACAGATTTGGTGCGGGCTGAGGGCGAAGCTTCGCATTATTGTCCAAACGTGCTTGGCTGTCCGCCACAGATTATTGGACGGATTCAGCATTTTATTTCGCGTCGCGCGATGGATATTGAAGGCCTGGGCGGTGAAACGGTTGCGCTTTTGGTTAAAAACGACTTGATCCATAATTACGCAGATCTCTACGAACTCAAAAAAGAGCAAATTCTCCCTTTGGAACGCATGGCGGAAAAATCGGCTGAAAACTTGATAAATGGCATAAAAGCGTCTAAAAACGTCCCTTTTGAGCGGGTTTTATTTGGTTTAGGAATACGTTATGTGGGCGAAACGGTGGCGAAAAAGCTGGTCAAACATTATAAAAGTATCGATGCTTTGGCGGAAGCCAGTGAAGAAGAATTGATTGTCGTAGATGAGATAGGCGGCCGCATCGCGGAAAGCGTGGTTCGCTTTTTTGCCCAAGAAAAGTCTATGGAAATTATCAACAGATTGAAAGACTACGGACTTCAATTGGAAATTGATCCAGAAATACTGGAAAATCAGAGTGATACTCTGGCAGGGAAAACCTTTGTGGTTTCGGGTGTTTTTGAGATATCGCGCACCGATTTAAAAAAACTGATTGAAGATAATGGCGGGAAGGTTTCGGGTTCTATTTCCTCGAAAACTTCTTATGTGGTAGCCGGCGAGAATATGGGCCCGGCGAAACTTGGAAAAGCAGAAGGTTTGGGGATTTCTATTATTTCTGAAGCTGATCTTTTGGGAATGGTTTCAATTAACAATGGTCAATAAATAATTAACGATGTAATCATTCCGTACATTTTCAGACTGCTAGTTCAACGTGAAAAACTTTTCTAAAGTTTAGAACTTTGGAAAAGTTGATGCCAAATTATTCTATTTTTAGTCGATCAGGGCTTTAACAACTCTTTCTTCTTTATTTTACTTTTTTTCTCATCCTGTGTAATAATCCCACGCTAATTTTGAAATTTCAGAAATAATCTCTTCGTTGGTTTCAGATGTTTCTTTTGAATTGGCAACAAATATACTAATGAAAATTAATTGATCATTAGGCAGTATAATTATCCCTACATCATTTGTGGCCGCCGTGATTCCATTATTTATTCCAGAAGTTCCTGTTTTGTGTGCAACAACGGTATTTTTTGGTAACTTTCCTTTAATGCGCTTATTCCCAGTGGTTGTTTCCTTCATGATTTTCCAGATTAAATCATGGCTTTTTTGAGAAAGCATTTGGTTCTTATTGTTGTAATAAGCCTTGGTCAACAAGTAATTCACAGCTGTAGGAGTAGACCAGTTTTGGTACTGAGTATCCCAATTTTGATGCATCTGCGCTTCATTTGCTTTGATGGAAATATTCTTAATATGATTCGTTTTCAAAAAATTTTCAACAGAGTCCGTTCCA
>JBDNGW010000799.1:0-7297 GCA_041689735.1 Leeuwenhoekiella sp.
CCCGTTGCTACGTGTTCTTTTGCTTGCCTACTGCGTTGAAAATACTCGTCATAGCTACGGCTATGCCTGCGTTTTTCGCCTTGTGGTCAAACAAAATAACTGCCTATAATTCAGTCACTTTATTTCTTAACAGATCCTAAGTCACTGAGGCCTTGAAAGATGATTTTTCAGATATTATTAATTAAGTGCCTAAGTCAATCATCCTATTTAAAACGTGCAATACGAACTGCATGGATCGTTCTGGAAACCGCAGATCAAATGCCGGTGGATTGCATCCACGGTTGGAAGCTCAATGAAAGACATTATGGGGACTGGCAGGGGAAGAATAAGGCGGCTGTGGAAAAAGAAGTTGGGCAATCACGCTTTGCTAACATTCACCGCGGTTTGAGCACCCCGCCGCCGCCATTAGAAGAAAATGATTCCCGTAACCCTAAGTTCGATATTAAATATCGCAATATTGCCGCTGCGTCACTTCCCCTTTCGGAATCACTTGAAGACACCGAAAAACGCGTGGTGAATTACTTTTATGAAGCGATCGTGCCGCAGCTTATGGAAGATAAAAATGTGCTACTTGCCTGTCATGGCAATACGCTACGAGCACTGCGCGAGCACATAGAAAAAATTCCGAAGGCTGATGTTGGTGGCTTGGAAGTACCTACGGGCGTACCTTATTTATATGAATTTGACGGCGAACTAAACCTGAAAACGCACTATGAATTGAATTGAAAAGTGAAAGGCTTTGACATTCACAGACTATATTTTCCATCTCTTTAACAAAAAAAAGCTGCATCGTTTTGATGCAGCTTTTTAATTTGCAAACCTATGAACTTACTTAAACATATCCAGTCCGGGGATATCTGGCATGCCTTCTTTGGCCACTGCTGCGAGTTCGTTGTCGTAATTCTCTTTTGCGCGATCCAGGGCTTTGTTCATTGTAAGGATCAGGTAATCTTCAAGCTGGTCTTTATCTTCTAATAAAGAATCGTCTATATCAATAGATTTTACCCTACCGGCAACCGTAACGGTCACTTTCAATAAATCATCACTTGTTTTTTCATCAATATAGATCGTCTCCAGTCGTTTTTTTGTGGCCTCTGCCTTTTCTTGAGCTTCTTTGATTTTCGCCATCATGCCCATCATATCTCCCATCATAATTTTATCTTTTTAGTTGGTGTTGAATTGTTTAATCGTGTAATGGTTTATTTGTGTAATTGTTTAACTGTTGATTCGTGTAATCGTTGAATTGATTAACCGTTGAATCGTGTAATCGTTGAATCAGACGTTTGCTTAACTATTGAATCTTTATTGCTAATTGTTTATTGCTAAGTGTTTACTGCTGAAAGTTGCAAATTTGCTCGCAAAAACCGAACTTTTTCAAAATTCAAAATTATCCTTTATCCTTTTATGATAAACGCATTTCTCTGTTGAATCGTTTATTTGTTGGATTCTATAACTGTTTTAACCTACAAAATATTCAAATATAGCAATTAATGTTGCTGATATTTTCAAGATGATCTAACTTTTTCAAAATTCAAAATTCATTTCCCCTCTTTTAGTAATCCATCAACGCCTTATTTCGATGAAAAAAACCATACTCTTGAGCTTACTTTCGTGTATTTTTGCGCTCTCAGGACAATCACAAAATACTAAAATAGTGCAACAAACGCTCACACCACCCAACGCTGAAAAAATTCCGAAAGAATTAGAAAAGCACGGTGACTTTCGCTTAGATAATTATTACTGGATGAACGCCCGCGATGCGCCAAAGGTTCTGGATTATCTAAAGAAAGAAAACGCTTACTACGACGAGAAAACGGCGCATACCAAGCCGCTGCAAGCAAAACTTTTTCAAGAGATTAAAGACCGCATCAAAGAAGATGACGCGTCCGTTCCCTACAAGTATAACGGTTATTGGTATTATGTGCGCTTTGAGAAAGGACAGAATTACCCGCTATATTGCCGCAAAGCGGAAAGTATGGATGCTCCAGAGGAAGTAATGTTCAACAACAATAGCATGGCAGAGGGACATTCTTATTTTGACCAGCCCGGTTATTCCATTTCCGAAAACACGCAATTGGCTGCCTACGGATTGGACACCGTAAGCCGCCGACAATATGTTATTCAGATAAAAAATCTGAAGACTGGCGAACATTATCCTGAAAAAATAGAGAATACGACCGGGAATGCAATCTGGGCCAACGATAACAAAACACTTTTCTATACCCGACAAGACCCGCAGACCTTGCGCAGCAGTCAGATTTTTAAGCACGTCCTGGGTACAGATCCAGAGGAAGATAAATTGGTTTTTGAAGAAGATGATGAAACCTATGATGTTTTTGTCACAAAAACCAAATCTAAGGAATATATAATCATCGGTTCATCGAGCACGCTTACCAGCGAGGCGCGGTTTGCTTCAGCAGAAGGGCCAGTTTTTGAATTTAAAATCCTTCAACCACGAGAGCGCGGACTGGAATATAGTGTTTCCCATTTTGGCAGTGATTTTTATATGGTGACCAATAAAGATGGCGCAACCAATTTTAAGTTGATGAAAACCCCTGTTACTGCTACACAACAGGAAAACTGGCAGGAAGTGATTCCGCATCGCGAAGATACCTTGCTAGAAGATATTGAGATTTTTCAAGATTATCTGGTCGTAGATGAACGCAGTGGTGGACTGAACAAGATCAATATCAAAAGTTGGGATGCGAGCACCGATTATTATATTCCCTTTGATAATGAGACCTACACGGTTTACACGAGCATAAATCCAGATTTTGATACGCATGAGCTCCGGTATTCCTACAATGCAATGGACACGCCTCCCTCGGTTGTGGAATTTAATATGGAAACCCAGGAAAAAACGGTGCTCAAGGAATCTGAAGTTTTGGGCGATTTTGACAAAAATAATTATGAGACCAAACGTGTGTGGGCGACGGCTGCAGACGGCGTGAAAATCCCCATTTCACTTATTTACAGAAAGGGAATGGAGCGCGATGGCACAAATCCGCTCTTGCAATATGCCTATGGAAGTTATGGTCATACCACAGATCCTTCCTTTTCCGTATCACGCATAAGTCTGCTGGACCGAGGTTTTGTGTTCGCGATAGCGCATGTGCGCGGCGGGGAATATATGGGACGCAATTGGTATGAGGACGGCAAACTGCTCAAAAAGAAAAACACCTTTACAGATTTTATCGCCTGCTCAAAGTATCTGATTGATCAGCGTTACACCAGTGCTTCACATTTGTATGCTTATGGTGGCTCTGCCGGCGGACTGCTCATGGGCGCCATTGCAAATATGGCACCGCAGCTGTATCACGGGATAATTGCCGCGGTGCCATTTGTAGATGTGATCACGACCATGCTGGATGATACGATCCCACTTACCACTTCGGAATATGATGAATGGGGAAATCCCAATGAGAAACCCTATTATGATTACATGTTATCTTATTCGCCTTACGATCAGGTAACGGAACAGGAATATCCCAATATATTGGTAACCACGGGCTATCACGACTCTCAGGTGCAATATTGGGAACCGGCAAAATGGGTGGCAAAACTGCGCGATCTGAACACCGGCGCAAGTGATATCCTTTTTCATACCAATATGGATGCAGGTCATGGCGGCTCTTCAGGACGTTTTGAAGCGTTGAAGGAAACTGCTCGCGACTATGCTTTTTTGATCGATTTACAAGGAAAAACCGAGTAATTGGAATATTTCCCGTAAATTTACAGGATTTTTAACTTTAAAGTTTGTTTAACATTTGAGTTTGAGGTACTATATAAGTTGGTATAAATTGTAATTTTGAGTAATTTTTATAAAAAATTGTTACCTAAAGTTTCAGAAGAAAAGGATTTTTAATTTAAAAATGACGTTCTCGATATAGAATTCTTTCAGAATTCCACTCGAACCTGCCTTTGTCGGCAGGAAGGTTGACACTTTTTTCTTAGAACTTGTTTAAACCTGCCTGTCATGCCTTGGCAGGCAGGGTCAATTCAAACTGATTTTCTCCAGATAGCTATTGGGATTACGGTTCTGGGAAAGTTTAAAAATTAATGAATATCGGAATATTTTGATACTATTTAGACAACGACAAGACAGATAATTATAGGGATAGAAATGGCAAAGGAATCAATTTAAACAAGTTTTTAGAAGATAAGACAATAGAATTCTGTGTATGAATGAACACCTTAATGTACATAATAACTTGCTTGGCCTTATAGGGAATACGCCTTTGGTGCGCCTTAATAAGATCACTGAAAATCTTGCAGGTTCTTATTATGCCAAAGTGGAATCTTTTAACCCCGGTCATTCATCAAAAGACCGAATTGCCCTGCATATCGTGGAAGATGCAGAACGTAAGGGTATTTTGAAACCCGGCGATACCATTGTAGAAACCACATCTGGGAATACCGGTTTCAGCCTCGCGATGGTAAGCATTATAAAGGGATATAAATGCATACTTGCCGTAAGTTCGAAATCTTCAAAAGATAAAATTGACGCGCTGCGTACTATGGGAGCACAGGTTTATGTGTGTCCCGCGCACGTGCGTCCGGACGATCCCCGGTCTTATTATGAAGTGGCAAAGCGCCTGCATAAAGAAAATGAGGGCTCGGTCTATATAAATCAGTATTTTAATGCGTTGAATACTACAGCGCATTATGAAAGCACCGGCCCCGAAATCTGGAAACAGACCGAAGGTAAAATTACACATCTGGTGGCCTGCAGCGGTACCGGAGGAACAATTTCTGGTACGGCCAGATTTCTTAAGGAACAAAATCCCGAAATCCGCATCCTGGGTATTGATGCTTTCGGTAGTGTTTTGAAAAAATACCATGAAACCGGCAAACTGGATCCCAATGAAATTTACCCGTATCGCATTGAAGGTCTGGGAAAAAATCTTATTCCCACTGCAACCGATTTTGAGGCGATTGATCATTTTGAAAAAGTGAGCGATGAAGACAGTGCGCATACCGCGCGTGAACTGGCCAAGACCGAAGGTATTTTTGCTGGTTACACAAGTGGTGCAGCTATGCAAGGCGTAAAACAACTTGCGGCACAAGGGGAATTTAATGAGAATAGTCGCGTGGTGATCATATTCCCAGATCACGGCAGCCGGTATATGAGTAAGGTATATAGTGATGACTGGATGAGCGCCCAAGGCTTTATGGATGAAAATCAGGAAATTGCAACAAGAAAAATTGAATATATAAAGTAAAAATTATTTAGTGGTTTTCTATCAGAAATCAGGCTAAATGGATAATATAACTGTGCAATAAGTTTATTAATTTTGTACAGATTGAAAATGGATGTATGAGAGATTTATTTGACAAGATTTACAAGGATAAAGGTCCTTTAGGAAAATGGGCAGCACAAGCGGAAGGATATTTTGTCTTTCCAAAATTGGAAGGTCCCATATCCAACCGGATGAAATTCAGGGGTAAAGAAGTAATTACTTGGAGTATCAATGATTACTTGGGTCTTGCCGACCACCCAGAAGTTCGTAAAATTGACGCTGAAGCAGCCAAGGACTACGGTTCTGCCTATCCCATGGGCGCGCGTATGATGAGCGGTCACACAGAACTTCACGAACAACTGGAAAAAGAACTTGCCCAGTTTGTGGATAAAGAAGCCGCTTATTTGCTGAATTTCGGTTATCAGGGCATGGTTTCTACCGTAGATGCACTGGTTTCTAAAGACGATATCATCGTTTATGATATGGATGCGCATGCGTGTATTATTGACGGTGTTCGTCTGCACATGGGCAAGCGTTTTACTTACAAGCACAACGATATAGAAAGTATAGAAAAAAACCTACAGCGCGCCACAAAACTCGCCGAACAAACCGGTGGTGGAATCCTGGTGATTTCCGAAGGGGTTTTTGGTATGCGCGGGGAGCAGGGAAAACTCAAAGAAATTACAGACCTCAAAGAAAAGTATAATTTCCGTCTATTCGTAGATGATGCGCACGGTTTTGGCACTTTGGGAGCTACCGGCGCGGGAGCTGGAGAAGAGCAGGGCGTACAGGATAAGATAGATGTATATTTTGCCACTTTTGCCAAATCAATGGCAAGTACCGGTGCCTTTATCGCAGCAGATCAAGAGATCATAAATTACCTAAAATATAATCTGCGTTCGCAGATGTTTGCTAAATCACTACAGATGCAGCTTGTGGTAGGCGCTTTAAAACGTCTTGACATGTTGCGCAGCATGCCCGAGCTTCGTGAAAAGTTATGGGAAAATGTAAACGCGCTTCAAGGCGGACTCACAAAACGTGGTTTTGATATAGGCACCACGCAGAGCTGCGTAACCCCTGTGTATCTTAAGGGAAGTATTCCCGAGGCGATGGCACTGGTTCAGGATCTACGTGAAAATCACGGAATATTCTGTTCTATTGTGGTATATCCCGTCATACCAAAAGGATTGATCCTTTTACGCATGATCCCTACCGCTACACATACGTTACAGGATGTTGAAGAAACCCTTGAAGCGTTCTCTACGATCAGGGAAAGGCTTGAAAAAGGAGTTTACAAAAAGCTTTCCGCTGGGGTTACCGCAACTATGGAGGAAGCCGAGTAAATCTTTGAAGTAAATAGAAAAAAAGCCCGATATATCAGTGATTTATCGGGCTTTTTAATGCTTTAATTTGGTCAATTATTGCTCCATTTTGAGGAGTTTTTGAAGGGTTTTGGCCAGTTTTTCTGGAGCTTCCATAGGGATAAGATGGCCCAGGTTTTCCCAAATGATCACATTTGGGTTTTTAAAATAAGGTTTTACTTCTGCTTCGATCCATTGCATCGGGATTACGGGATCATCCTGTGAGCAGATAATCGTAGTGGGCACCTGCGCCGTTTTAATATGGGCAGAAACATCATTTTCCATTCCTTGCTCCAGCCACCAATCCCAGGTCGCATCGTCAATTGCCAGTTGGGAATCCACCGCGTGCTTAAAGCGTTCTTCATCGAGTTGGTGTACGGTCGCGCCATTTACCGTGTTAATCGCTTCTGTGCGATCGGGATGCTTTAACATACGCTTTTTTTCATCAGCGGGCATTTTTTCCACCGTAGGTGGGGAAGGGGCGATGAGAATTAAATGTTCGGGAGGCGTTGTGGCACTCGCCGCCGCATACGCCACAATTTTAGCACCCATGGAATGGCCACAGAGTATATAATTATCAAGCTTTAAATGGGTTACATATTTATTGACATATTTAGCAAATGCTTTTATGTTTTTTGTTTCCAAAGGAGCGGTATGGCCAAAGCCAGGCAGATTGAGCAAATAACAGGTAAAATC
>JBDNGW010000800.1:0-3142 GCA_041689735.1 Leeuwenhoekiella sp.
ACGCCAAAAGTTATTCAGAATCATGAAAAAGTTGCCGAACATTACGGCATCCCCACCATAAATCTCGCCAAGGAAGTTACGGAAAGAATTGACGCCGGCGAATTTACCTGGAAAGATGATTTTAAGAACCTACACCCATCCCCTTTTGGGCAAGGTGTATATGCGCGCTCCATGATCGGCCTTTTGAACAATTCGTGGACCGGCCCAGTAGCGGAGGACGACAAGATCCAAAGCCACGATTTGCCAGAGCCATTGGATAAACTAAACTATGACAATGGGGTACTTGTAGATATTTCCAATGCAAAAACCAGTGGAGATTGGAAATTGGTGCCGAATTGGGCACCAAAAGATGGAAAGGGAACACGAAATAATTATACCAATGTACCCATGCTCATCGGCGAGAAGACCAATAAGGGAAAAGTAAACTTCACATTCATTGGCAATACCGTTGGAATAGCAGTGGCAGCAGGACCTGATGCCGGAATTATCCAATACCGAATCGACAAAGGAAAATGGAAAAAATTGGACTTATTGACGAATTGGAGCCGTAGCCTACACCTACCTTGGTTTTTTACATTGGCAAACGGACTAGAAAACAAAAAACACACCTTACAGATTAAAATTGCGGAAAAAGAAGACCCCAAAAGAATTGGAAACACCTGTAGGATACGCTATTTCTATATTAATAAATAATACAATATAATTACTGATTTCCATTATGAAGAAACTTACTAAAACCTATTTCAAGAACTGCCTTTTCTTGCTAATCACATTACTGTTTAGCCTAAAAGCCATCTCCCAAGAGCCTGTTAAGGTTTTTATTTTGGCTGGGCAGTCAAACATGCAAGGACATGGAGAAATGGAAAAAGGAGAGAAAGGGAATCTTAACTGGGTGGTAAACAATGATAAAACCGGAAAATACAAACATCTACGAGAAAAAAGTGGCGATTGGGCAAAACGAGAAGATGTTTTTATTTACGCAAAAGATAAATTTGAAAAATTAAAAACTGGAAAATTAAGTGCTGGTTATGGAGCTTTTGATACGACCATAGGACCCGAATTAGAATTTGGAAACGTGGTAGGTGACCATTATAGCAATAAAGTTTTACTTATCAAAACATCTTGGGGCGGAAAAAGTTTGGCTGTTGATTTTCGCCCACCTAGTGCAGTAAGTGATACTGGTTATCACAAAGTTCCTGCTAAAGAAAAAGATACCGGTTATTACTATGTAAAAATGTTATCTAATATTTATGAAGTATTGGACAATCTACATGAGTATGTTCCAGATTACAAAGGAGAAGGTTATGAAATTTCAGGATTTGGATGGCATCAAGGTTGGAATGATCGTGTTACTAAAACTGCAAACAAATACTATGAACAAAATTTGGTTCATTTAATAAAAGATGTTCGCAAGGATTTAGGAAGCCCTAATCTTCCTTTTGTTATTGCCACTACCGGAATGAAAGGATGGGCAGACAAAGACCCTAGAGCGCTTTCAATAATGAATGCACAATTAGCAATGACAAGTTATCCAGAATTTAAAGATAATGTATCGGTTGTAGACACTAGGAATTTTTATAAAGAAACAGAAAATTCACCATCAAAACAATTTTATCATTGGGGTAGAAATGCAGAATCTTACCTTCTCATTGGAGAATCGATGGGTAAAGCTATGTTAAACACAATAGAAAAGAATACAGCGAACAACAGACATCAAGAAATTAGAAATGTTGCCAGCTATGATAGTGACTACCTAACTCCTACCCCACCAATAGGATGGAATAGTTGGAATGCTTTTGAAAAAGATATTGATGAAAATAAAATAAAGGAAATTGCAGATATCATAGTAAGTTCCGGAATGCGGGATGCAGGTTATAAGTATCTAGTATTGGACGATGCATGGATGGCAGCTGAGAGGAATGAAAAAGGACAATTAGTTGCCGATTCGATTAAATTTCCAGGAGGAATGAAAGCGATAGGTGATTATATACACAGTAAGGGATTAAAATATGGCATCTATGAATGTAGAGGAGATCTAACCTGTCAAAACTTACCTGGTAGTTTTGAGCACAAACAAACGGACATGGATTCCTTTGCGGAGTGGGGCGTAGACTATATTAAACTGGATGCATGTTTCGCAAGAAAAAACGGAAGATTATCAACTGAGGATTTGAATGTTTACCATCAGGCTATCCTTAAAACAGGAAGGCCTATGGTTTTAAGTATTTCCGATTTTGGAAGTGGAGCTTGGGCCTGGGGAGGTAAAAACTATGGACAACTTTGGCGTTCTTCCGGAGATATCTATCCAAGAATAGGATCCGTTTACCACTGCGCAGAAACCTCTGGAGGTGATGGAGCCATTCACCCTGCCTTCAATGGCTTATGGCAGTTTGCCGGCCCCGACAGTTGGAATGATCCAGATATGCTTCAAGTTGGTAATCTAAAGAGTACCATAGAAGATAAAGCTCATTTTAGTTTGTGGAGTATTTTAGCCGCACCTATTATGGCTGGCAATGATTTACGTGTGATGTCCGATGAGGTAAAAAATATCCTTTTAGCATCTGAAGTTATAGCCATCAATCAAGAGCCAAGGGCCCAACAAGGTTTTAAGGTTTATGATAAGAATAGTATTGAAATATACAATAAGCCCCTATCTGACGGCACCACTGCCGTATTGATGCTCAATAAAGGTGAAAAAAAATCGGATATTACAGTTCTATGGGAACAAATTGGGGTATCTGGCCCACAAAATGTTAGGAATCTGTGGTTAGAAAAAGACCTTGGCGTATTTACAGGTTCATTTAGAGCAAAAAATCTTGGACAACATGAGCATCTATTACTGAAAATAGGTACTGTTAGGAGCGCCCCCATTGCCGATCCAACCCCTGTTCCAGAAGAAAGCTATACAGTAACAAAAAAAGGAATCACTTATTTGAGCGATATTTATTATATGCTTAAAAAAGGAAATGCGCCGGTAGAGGACAAAAATTTTCATGGAAAGCAGATAAAAAAGTTGATTATTTTTGTTTAACGAAAATAAAAATAATTATGCAACAAATCTATCATTTCAATGCCACTACGAATATAAATATTCGTACTCAAATTCAAACTAATTCTGTTACAAATTCTGAATCGGCGTCAA
>JBDNGW010000801.1:0-4214 GCA_041689735.1 Leeuwenhoekiella sp.
CCGAATTATAGGCAGTTATTTTGTTTGACCACAAGGCGAAAAACGCAGGCATAGCCGTAGCTATGACGAGTATTTTCAACGCAGTGGGCGAGCAAAAGAACAAGTAGAAACGGGCAGGTTATTTCTATACAGATCCTTAGAGACTGCGGTAAATTAAAAAAGAGAACATCTAATGATCAAAATGTATCAAGCTTTTATATAGCAGCGGTCAAAGCGGAATTCAAGGTATGCTATCTGGAAGTTTGCTGGGGACATTCAAAATATTTATTCTACTGAACTCCTTGTATGCTTAAATCAAGAAAATTCACTTTAATTTTCAAAGCTGTGTAGGGTCACATACCACTTTTTATGGCTAAACTTAAATCTAATTCGGTGTTTTGCAACTCGAACAACCATACCGGAAATTAAATATTATCTTTAAGATCGATTGATTTTTGTCAGGAGTAGAATTCTTTATTAAATGAAAAACCAAATCAAAATGTTTAAAAATGCATATCTGAGCCATTTTTTTGAACTGTATATTTTTAAATTTTTCGTGTGCTGAACAAGCGGAAGTGGAAGCGCCGAAACCCTTTGGTCCGGTACCTAGTGAAGCCCAATTGGCGTGGCACGATATGGAACTCAACGCATTTATCCATATTACGATAAATACGTTTACAAACAAAGAATGGGGCTACGGTGATGAATCGCCAGAACTTTTTAATCCCAGCGAACTAAATGTAGATCAATGGATGGAAACCTTGAAAGACGCCGGTTTTAAAGGTGTAATCCTCACCGCAAAACATCATGACGGCTTTGCGTTATGGCCTTCTGAATATACCGAGCACGATATTGCAAATTCACCATATAAAGAAGGAAAAGGGGATCTGGTGAAGGAAGTTGCTAATGCAGCACGCGCGCATGATCTTAAATTCGGCATTTACCTCTCCCCTTGGGACCGTAACCGCGCCGATTATGGGGAGCAATCCTATGTGGATTATTACCGTAACCAGCTACAAGAAGTATTTACTAATTACGGACCTATTTTTGAAATGTGGTTTGACGGCGCAAATGGCGGTAACGGTTATTATGGTGGTGCGAATGAGGAACGGAAAATCGATAAAACTTCATATTATCAGTGGCCGGAAACACTGAAAAGAGTTGAAAAAATGGAGTCAAATGTACTATTTTTTAGTGATGCTGGCCCAGATCTGCGCTGGGTGGGCAATGAAAAACGTTTAGCTGGCAAGACCAATTGGAACATTATTAATCCAGACACACTGTATGCAGGAAAAATCGGTATTTCTGATCTGTTGCAAACAGGTGCTAAAAATGGCACACAGTGGATCCCGGCTGAGGTTGATATCTCGATCAGACCGGGCTGGTTCTATCATAAAAAGGAAGATACGCTGGTAAAATCCCCTCAGGAACTATTTGATATTTACCTGACTTCAGTAGGTCGAGGTTCGACTTTACTGCTCAATATTCCGCCAGATAGGCGTGGACTTTTTCATGAGAATGATGTGGCAGCATTAAAAGGTTTCCGTAAGATTCTGGATAGCGTTTTTGCCGTTAATCTAGCAGAAAATGAATCCATTTCAGCAGATTCTTTCCGTGGAAACAGTACAACCTATAACGCCGAAAAAGCAATCGATGCAGATGCGGAAACCTTTTTTGCAACTGATGACGGAGTTACTTCCGCCACGCTGGAAATGGAGCTTCCGCAGGAAAAAACCTTGAATTATATCGTTCTTCAGGAATATATACGACTGGGACAAAGGGTGGAAATCTTTACGGTTTCCGCTTGGGAAAATAATGCTTGGAAAGAAGTTGCTTCGGGAACAACCATTGGTCACAAACGTATTTTGAAACTCAATGCGGTTTCCACAAATAAGATTAAAGTTGAAATCACAAGATCGAAAGCAAGTCCGTTGTTATCCAATATTGGCCTTTATTAATGCATTTTTTACAAGCGAATACCAAACTCAGAAACAACCGAACGATTACCTTTAGATCTCGAATTTTAAAATAGAACGTAATAAGCCAAAATCGTCCATTTTCGGTTAAAAAACAGCTAAATCCAACACACTATGAAACGCAGACATTTTATCAAAAAAGCGGGAATTACCGGAATGGCACTTCCCATACTTCCGGGTACGTTAACCGCTGGATCTTTTTCTGCGGGAAAAAAACCTTTTAAAGGGCCAATTTGTATCGCCACATGGAATTTTCATGAGGCGAGCAAAAAAGCCGGTGACCTTTTAAGCTCCGGCACCTCGGCGCTTGATGCGGTGCAACAGGGCGTAATGGTGGAAGAATCGAATGTCAAAAACACGACCGTTGGCATCGGCGGTACGCCAGATCGCGAAGGAAATGTTACGCTAGACGCGTGCATTATGGCTCCCAATGGCAACGCGGGCAGCGTGGCTTACCTGCAACATATAGAACATCCCGTTTCGGTAGCCCGTAAAGTGATGGAAGATACGCCGCACGTCATGCTGGTGGGGGAGGGCGCGCTTAATTTTGCCCTGCAGAACGGTTTTGAAAAGCAGGATTTGATGAACGATGAAACCCGCGCCGCTTATAAAGAATGGCTGGAGGAAAAGAAATACCAGCCCATCATCAATATCGAGAACCATGATACTATTGGTATGCTTTGTATGGATGCAGCTGGAGACATCGCCGGTGCCTGTACCACTTCTGGTCTGGCGTATAAAATGCAGGGCCGCGTGGGGGATTCACCAATTATTGGCGCCGGACTTTTTGTGGATAATAAAGTAGGTGGTGCCGCGGCCACGGGAATGGGCGAGGAAATCCTTAAAAACGTGTGCAGTTTTCTAGCGGTTGAATTGATGCGGCAAGGTAAAAGTCCGCAAGAGGCTTGTAAAATGGCTGTGAAGCGCGTGATAGAGCGCAATCCGGGCTACAAAGATTTTCAGGTGGCGGTCGTGGCGCTCAATAAAAATGGGGAAACCGGTGGTTATGCGATTCACGACGGTTTTAGTTATATGGTGAATGCCGGTGGGAAGAATGAGAATGTGAAGAGTGGGTTTTATGGGGGGTAGGGGTGTTTTGATAGATTCTGATTTTAATATTGATCATTCTTTATTTTTAAGGTATTTATATAACTGGTGTGATTTATTTAGAGAGAAAGTAGAATTACAAGTATATCCGTAAAACACTTCTAAACACGGAATGTTACGTGTTTAATGTCACTTTATGCCTGCTTACCGACAAAGTAGGCCTGCCTTACCAAAAAGGATGCAAAGGTGCTGGCCAATAAATGGGACGGGTATACGCCCTCAAGGACAATTGCCCGGGAATGAAGCAGTCCCTCTCCGACCAGCGGAAGAACTTCAGAATACTGCACATTCAGACCCGCAACTTCAAGAACTGGCCAGGGTCGTTTATTTCTAGTGCAACAGAAGGAGCATGCAGAAACACATATTTGAACATTTCTTCAGATACAATGGGAAAGACCACCACGCCTCCATCCTAGACAAGATTATAGAGTTGTGCCTATTGTATAATCCATTGACGCTTAGAAAAATAAGAATATTTGAGACCTAAATGTGTATCCAAATCAATTTAAATGGTTAAATTAGAGAGCACAGCCATAAAAAAATGACATTATCCTGAAAATCAAGAGAGCAACAACCTAAATTTTGAATTATGCCAATATATATGGATCGTCACGATGTTTCAGAAGAAGTCACGGCTGAGATCGTGGCGGATTTACATCAAAAGGATTTAAAAATACAGCATAAATACAACTGTAAAGGATTGACCTATTGGTTTGATGCCAAACGGAAAACAGCCTTTTGTTTGGTGGAAGCTCCTGATAAGGCTGCAATTATGGAAATGCACAATCAAGCGCATGGAGCCGTTCCGCATAAGGTAATCGAAGTGGATGGAGCTGTGGTAGAGTCATTCTTAGGCCGTATCGAAGATCCTAAGAAATCGCAAAAAAAAATATTGAACATTATCAACGACCCTGCATTCAGGACAATAATGGTGCTGAGAATAATGAGGGTATCTTTAAAAGATCCCACAGATAAAAAAATAATTTCGGTTATTGAAACCCAGTATAATTCCATTCTTCAAACTATAAACAACTTTAAGGGAAGACTTGTACAGAAAAGTATCGATCATTTTCTAATTTCATTTAATTCGGTCACAGATGCGGTTTTATGTGCTTTAGATATTCAAAAGGCATTTGAACATGCCCTGAATAA
>JBDNGW010000802.1:0-11639 GCA_041689735.1 Leeuwenhoekiella sp.
AAGATAGATGGCAAATACCTACAGAACTACCTAAATGAATTCTGTTACAAACTAAACCGGAGATACTTTGGTGACAGGCTCTTCGACCGGCTTGTTGTGGCGGTGACTCATCAGTACTGGTGCAATAGCGTTTAATCAATTCAAATTATACGAAAACCGCCACAAACTCCCAAATTATTGTTAAAAAGGGGCGAATTCGGTGTCACTTAATTTTGAAGTGTGTTTTGAGCCTTGAAAACACTAAAAAAATGAATTTTTGGATAGTTCCTCTTTCTCCGCAAAAGGAAACCCACGACTTTTTCAAGTCGTGGGTTTTTATTTGTTGAAACGGCTTAAAATTTTTGGGTTCGAAAGAAGTGGAATGAATAAAAATCAGCATAGCCTTTTTCTGGCGAAGCTTCGGTCTATTTTATTCTGTATAAAATTTATCAGCTTGCCATTTTCAGGGTTATTAACAATATATTGCGAAATGATTTGATATTATTTTTCATTGTGAATAATGTGTTCATAGTAATTGCGCTGCCATAATTTGCCCATTTTTTTATTTTTCGATTTAAATAAAGCCAAACATCCATTCGCAACCAATGATTTATATGCACCGACAATATCAGACACTGGGTGGGCAATCCCTTGCGGTTGCCCGTCATTAGTGGGTGGTTGCCCGTTGTTGATGTGCCGTTTTCCGACATTGATGTGCCGTTTTCCGACATTGATATCCCGTTGCCCGTCATCAATTTCCCGTTGGCCGACATTGATATCCCGTTGGCCGTCGTTGGTGTGCGGTGGCGCGTCGTTGGTGTAC
The DNA here is from genome assembly GCA_041689735.1 of Leeuwenhoekiella sp. Taxonomy (GTDB): domain Bacteria; phylum Bacteroidota; class Bacteroidia; order Flavobacteriales; family Flavobacteriaceae; genus Leeuwenhoekiella. The sequence continues at coordinate 803 of JBDNGW010000802.1, forward strand.
GGTGGGGAGTCGTTTTGGGCAGGGGTGAACCCGGCCCCTACGGGATTATCGTGTAATGATATTATACCGTGCATATGGTTGGGCATTATTTGAAAAACATCCAATTCAAAATTTGGAAAACGTTCGGTTAATTTAATCCATTCCTTGTGGGCAATTTTCCATATTCATTTAATTTCATTTCAGGCCGACCGCTAGGGTCTGTTCCTACATCCCCAAAACGGTAAATTTTATTCTGACAACAAATCGTGATAAAATATAAACCCTCCTGCGAATAATCAAATCCTTTTAACCGTATGGATTTGCGGTAGTGGATTTTTGGATTGTAATTTTTCATTGTGGGTGATTTTGGGGTTTTTTGGGCGTTTTGGGCAGGGGTAAACCCTGCCCCTAAAATTATTTTCTAATGAATCTTATTTATTCTACGAAATGGTTTCATATAAATTACTCTTCGTACTAACAATTGATTTTTCGGCAAATTCTAATGCGTTTTCAATTGCTATTGGAATTCCATGCAGCACTCCTTTTTTTACCAATTCTCTGTAGTATTTGATTCCATTTAAAAGGTTGTTGCAAAAACCTTCCCAGTTTTTAAGCATTCTTTATTTGGATTTTGGGTGCTGGAAATTTGTTGTTCAAGAAAATCTATATATAATTCCAATTCCCGTACAAACATATGAGGTCTTTCGTTTTGATTTATAAGACTAGATCGCCCATAAATATGGTCGGTCATTTCGTGCAAAGTGGAAACTTTTGAAAAATTGACAATATTGGGACCGGGACATATCGTAACCGCCTTTTGTTTTTTAAGAAACGGCACTTCATAATTTAATGGTGCGGAGTTGCTAAGCCCTACACAGAGGCATTCTTTACTGAGTACATTCTCTTTTTGCTGTTCATATTCTGCTGAAGATAATTCACTTTCTTCTAGTTGTTGGAGCTTTAATTTTTGATATTTTAGGGAAGCGGTACAGATTGGTTTTTTGGTAAATTCGGTATTGGAAACTAAAAATTTCTCGGTACACGGACTTCCTGGAGCCCCTTTTGCTATGCGGCCGAGCCTTTCGGTTTCTGCACTTGTGCCCTTTAAATAATTAAAAGCCACTCCAAGAGGCGAAGATTGGCTTCTTACCACATCTTTTTCTTCGGAGTTTAATAGCAATTGCAGTGTTTCTTGATCTACCGTGGTCGCTTCTGGGCATAGCAAAAATGGTGTTCCCCAGCCGGTACTGTCCACTTTATAATAATCATGTAGCAAATTATCTTCTTCCGAAGTGCCAATTCCCCCTTGCACTGTGATCTTTATGGGATGAGGTTCAGAAAAGCCTTGTTGGCCTTTATGTAATATCGCGGGATTATATAAGCTGAATAAACTATCTAAAAGCTCCTGCTTTTTTTCTTTAAATTCATTTAATATGGGGCCCAAAAGCAATCCCTGCGTAGCAAAAACATGCCCGCCACAATTTAATCCAGATTCGATTCTGAATTCGCTTACCCAAATTCCTTTTTTGGCCAAATATTTACCCTGAATAAGGGCAGATCGATAATCGCTTACTTTAATGACCACTTTTTTATGAAAATGTCCAGAAGCATCCGCGTCGAATTCCCTGAAGTTTTCCATATAATTATACAATCTGGGGTTTAGCCCGGCAGAGAATATAATGGCGGAATCTTCTAAATCACTTGTGGCATAGGCTTTTAAGGCAGTAAGCGCATCGGAAGCATTTGGGATTGGGTGATTATCTTTATCCAAATTGTCCTTATCTACTTTGGTCATTATATTGACTTCAATGGTTCCCGGCTTCATTTTTTCTTTGAGCAGGTTGGCTAAATTTTCTTTTTCTAAAACATTTTCAGTCTGTAGAAATTTTTGAAAAGTACTTTTTAATTCTCCATTATCCGGAAGCATTTCAAAATACTTCATAAGATCGGAACCTAGTGTAAAAGTGGAAGTTCTGATTTTTTTGAATTTAATGTTTACCAGTCTTTGCATAAGGTTGAGGTAATTGGTGATCCGTTTAATGCGATAATCTGTCTCTTTGGTAGTTATAGCTATATATACCTCCTCATATTTTTGGGAGTAATGCTTCCGCATAGTTTCCAATAAATTGTCTTCTATGATTGAAATGGCCGAATTTATACCATAACAAGCAACTTTAATGGGAGAATCTATCGAATATGCCAGACCCATAACGGGGATATGAAAATTATGTGGTGATGCTGTTTGCATTAGAAAAGAATTTTAATTAGTAAAGATATTCAATCTTCTGTATCTAATTTATGACACTGGTCATATGTTGATCGATTTCTGACAAATGGTAAACTATGATGCTAATTATATTTAAAAACGGAAAACTTCTATTTAAAAAAGTAAGGAATAAATGGTGATTTAGGAGCGTGGATATATTTTTAAATAAAAAATAAAACACTTATTCTCAACCCATTTTTCTTTTTAAATAAGATTACATAAGGGAGAAATATTCAAAATTTGAAGCTGAATTTTTAATTATAATTTATCATAAATGTCCGCTTAAATATAAAAGAATGCTTTGCTGAAAGACAAAAATTAGGATTCCAACTATCTGCTAATCAGAAAATAGTGTTTATGATCACTTTTGAAACAATTCTTGCTATTGGTGGTCTATAAAACACAAGTAACTTCATTCCCTCGCAATTAATGGATTCTAGAGAATTTGTAAAAGCTTATTGAAAAACAATAATAATATGTAGATAAAAATCAATTACCGACTACAGAAAGCATTTACAGAAAAAACGTCTAAATTAACAGCAATAGAATAGTAATAGCATTCAAAGAGAGCAAGTCAAGAAAATTTATAATTTTCTAATCCTCTTTTTTCTTATCACTATTTACCATATTCAATACGAGGAGCACCAATCCTACGCAAACCAGTCCAAAAACAATAATTAGCGCAGTACCCATACCCCAATCAACTAGGGGAATAACAGTTTGTAAGATCATAATTTTAATTTTTTTAGAGTTTAATTATTTGTAACTGGATCACATTGGTACGTAGTGCCGACTGTCTCCACCATCTTTTTTGGGGATACATAAGGAATTCCCAGACCAAGGCCTCTTAAGATAAATAAAACGGCTATAATAGTTAAGATAATAGGTATTGCTTTTTTAACATGCTGACGAACCTTTCCGGATAAGAAATTTCCAGCCCAAATTGCAGTGGTCATTAATGGAATGGTTCCTAGACCAAATAACAACATATATAAGCTTCCCTGCAATGCACTTCCTCCTGCTATGGCACCAAATACAGCCATATAAACCAGACCGCAAGGCAAAAACCCATTCAAAAATCCGACAGTAAAAAAGGTGTCTGGATTTTTCTTTTTAAGTTCTTTTCCCAGACTGTTTTTCACTTTGCCAAGCAAGCGGTAAAGAGGTTTCGAGAAATTGTATTTATTAAAAATCTTAGTGGGAAGAATTATAACGACCAACATTAGAACCCCTATAAAAATTGAAAGTTGTTGTTGCATCCCAAAGAGAGATAGACTCTTTCCGACAAGTCCAAAGGCAAGACCGATTATGCTGTATGCGAAAAGCCTTCCGAAGTGATATAAAAAGATTTGAAAGAGTTTCCGTAAATTATTCTCCCGATCCACGGGTAATAAAAATGCAATGGGACCGCACATTCCCACACAGTGCAAACTTCCCAAAAGACCAAATATGAAGGCAGATAACAACATGGTTTAGTGATTGATCTCTTTTTTGAATAAATACTCCTCATTCCGATAGGTCCAGTTGACCATAATATTCCAGCGACCACTTAGCAATTTTTCGCTGGGAATTGTAATCTCATGAGAATCTAGAGCTGCTAAGGGAATTTCAAAATCAAGGATTTTGTTGGAAGGACGATATAAATGAACCGCTCCATCAATTTCGTCTAAATTAATTGCTTCAGGTAATAGTACAGTCCAGGTTCCATTTTTGTTTAAAACTTGAACATTTTCCTTTAACGCCAGTGCATTTTCTTCGGCATCTATTTCCTCTTGATAGTGCAATTCGGCTTTATAATAGTCTTCAACAACCAAATCCTGATCATAATCTTTATTCGTTAGCATGGTTACCACAAAATACATGATGAAGCTTATAAATGCAACCAAAACCAGTACCATCCATGTTCCCCAATTCAATTTCATACTCTTTGTTTTTATAATTGTAATAGGTATAAAAGTTAGTAATCCAATGAATAAATATTTAAAAGTTACCTTGAATTCTAAATGTAATCTCTCATTGAGAATTTACTTTTTAACTCTTTGCCTCTTTTACTTTTAGTATCCATTTTTTTCTGCTCACTTCTCTCGGCTCACTTCTCCAATCTTACATCCAAAATCTATCTATAACTCCGTGGGCCCAGAAAATTAGTTTTAGTGGTTTCAATTAAAATATCACCACTATACACTTCTATTTTTATTTTATCTTTTTCATTCTTGAGCGCATTTTGGTCAATTTCAATAAATAACGTGCCTTCTGCCATTCCACGTGCAGGAACGATAAGATCACTTTTAATCGTTTTGATACTTCCTTTATGAGAAACCAGCTCAAAATGTATTTTATCAAAATCCTTGGAGGTTTTATTAAGCAATTTATACGTATAAATATTGCTGATAATACTTCCTTCTTTGTGTTCATATAATTGTCCCGGTAATCTCAAAATATTGGCTTCAATATCACTTCTTAAAAACAACATTCCCGTTAATAGCGAAACCAGTATAAATAGAACCGCAGTATAGCCTTTAAGCCGAGCAGTAAATTTGAATTTTGTCTTTTTTTCAATGTTTTCCTCACTTGCAAAACGAATCAATCCTTTTGGCAAGTCCACGGCAACCATCATTTCATTGCAGGCATCGATACACGCAGTACAATTCACACATTCCAACTGCGTACCATTTCTGATATCTATTCCGGTAGGACATACATTTACACATTGAAAGCAGTCTATACAATCGCCTTTTCCGCTTGCTTCCCTATCTTCATTTTTTTTGAATTTTGCCCGGCCTTCTTCTTTTTCCCCACGTTTATGATCATAAGCAACAACTATGGATTTGTTATCCAATAACACGCCTTGCAGCCTTCCATAAGGACACACGATTATACAAACCTGCTCCCGAAACCAGGCAAAAACAAAATAAAAAACACCTGTGAAGATTATCAATGACAATAGGGTACTAAGATGCGCTAATGGACCGTCCATTATATAAAGCAACAATCTATCGCTTCCTATTATATATGCAAGGAACACGTTTGCGATTATAAAAGAAATTATAAGGAAAACGATCCATTTAAGGCCTTTTTTCCTGATCTTTTCTGCGTTCCATTCTTGCTTATCCAACCGGATCTGTTTCCCACGATCCCCTTCTATTAGATATTCAATCCTTCTGAATACCATTTCCATAAAAATGGTCTGAGGGCAAATCCACCCGCAGAACAGTCTTCCGAAGGCCACCGTAAATAAGGCGACAAATATTACACCGATCAACATAATGATGACAAACAGGTAAAAATCTTGAGGCCAGAACGGAAAACCAAAAATATTAAAGCGCCTTTCCAGCACATTGAACATCAAGAACTGGTTTCCATTTATCTTTATAAAGGGTGCAGCAAGAAGGAAAACAAGCAAAACATAACTTACATATTTACGGTATTCGTATAAGATTCCCGATGGCTTCTTGGGATACACCCACGAACGTTTTCCCTCTTCGGTCAAGGTGCCGATACTATCCCTAAATCTTTCGTTTTCTTGATCTTCCAAAATTTGCTGCTTAATTATTTTTTATTCTTGATCCAATCCATTTTCTTTATATGAAAGAGGAAAGAAAACTATTCACTTTCAGCCTCTCCAGTTTCAACATATAATTCTCCTTCTGCCTCTTTAGGTTCTGCCGGAGAAGTACCGTTTAAACTCAATACAAAACTGGCTACTTGGGCAATTTCTGCAGGTTTTAAATCAGATTTCCAAGAAATCATCCCTTTGCCCGGGCGGCCACCTTCCATAACGGTATTGAACACATTTTTTATTCCTCCGCCTAATATCCAATAGGGATCGGTAAGGTTGGGGCCAATTCCCCCGCCACCATCTGCTTTATGACAGGCAATACAATTGGACAAAAAAACCGATTTTCCAGCTGCAAGATCTGCTTCATCAGTTAACAGTTCCACCGTATTGCTTGTAAGTAAGCCTTTAGCGTTTTTCTTATATATATCTATTTCACGCTGGGCGTCTGCAACTTCAGTCAAGTATTCTTCTTTTTGGGTGGTCCCTCCAAAAACATGATATTTAAACATATATACAAATGCAAAAATAATGGTGGCATAAAACCCGTAGAGCCACCATGGTGGTAGGTTGTTATCTAATTCCCTTATCCCATCGTAATCATGATCAAGTATTATTTCGCCTTCATTTGCAACGGGCTTTTTATCCAATACCTTTTTATACGCTTTTCTCCACCATTCCTGTTGGGCGTCTTTTTCAGACTGTTCCGTAAGATCAAATTGTGCCCTGGCTTCTGGAGTTAGACTTTTATATAATACTCCAGTTAACGCACCTGCCGATATTTCTATAGCAATGGCGAAGAGAAGGACCAATCCAATGACCAACCACAAGTATGGATAGGCTTCAAATATATTTTTATCACTGTCCTCGAGACTCATTTCTGCCAAAATGAGGGTCAGTACAACAAAGCCAACCACGCGTAATATGGGATATAACTGTTTCATTGTTAATGGTTTTGAAGTGGTTTAGAATTATCTTGCTCGTCCTCTTGATCTAGTGGGAGATTACTCACATTATTGATATATTCTTTCTTTGCGGTCATTACCCACCAGAATAGCACGACAAAAAAGATGAAGAATATCAATAAGGAAACTAGTGGATAGATCCCTACGCCGTCTATACTTTCCAAATGGCCTTTTACGAATTTAAACATTGCCTTTTATTTTTAATTTGTGGTTGATCCCTGTAAGTCTTTCGCTTGAATATCGGTGCCCAAACGTTGCAGATATGCAATAAGTGCAACGATCTCGCGATTGCGCATTTCGGTAAATTCCAGATTATTTTCCGAAGCATATTTCTTATCAGCTTCATAAGTAGAAGCAAAATCTGGATCGGAATATAGGTTTTCCTCAATTTTAGTCCCCTGCTCCAACATCCATTTTTCTGCATTTGCAACCTCGTCATCAGTATAAGGTACTCCCAGCGTTTGCATGGCTCTCATTTTAGTTTCGGTGTTGCTCTTATTCAGCTCATCTTTAACAATCCATTGATATGAAGGCATGATTGAACCTGCAGATGTACTTTGCGGATCGTACATGTGGTTTAAGTGCCAGTTATCGGAATATTTTTGACCGATCCTATGTAAGTCGGGCCCAGTACGTTTACTTCCCCATAAAAAAGGAAAGTCATAACGGTATTCTCCAGCTTTGGAATATTCCCCATAGCGCTCCACTTCACTTCGAAAAGGCCTTATCATTTGTGAATGACAACCTACGCAACCCTCTCGTATATAGATATCGCGGCCTTCCAGTTCTAACGGCGTATACGGTTTTACGCTGGAAATTATTGGTACATAATCATCCACCAACAAAGAAGGGATAATTTGACAAGCTCCTCCAATAAGGATGGCAATAGTGGCATAAATGGTTAATTTGACCGGTCTTCTTTCCAACCAACTGTGGTACGCTTCACCTTTTGTACGTTTTTTGGTTACCGGAACAAGTGCCGCTGCTTCCGCTAGTTCATCTTGTACCGCGCTACCTTGTTTTGCGGTTTTGATAATATTGTACAACATGACAATTGCTCCCACAATGTAAAGGCTGCCGCCAATGGCACGCATCCAGTACATTGGGATAATTTGTGAAACAGTTTCCAAGAAGTTCCCGTAGGTAAGGGTTCCATCAGGGTTAAATTGTTTCCACATAGAGGCTTGTACAAATCCCGCGACGTACATGGGCAATGCATACATAATGATACCCAGCGTTCCTATCCAAAAATGGACATTGGCCAGTTTTATGGAATATAAATTGGTTTTGAACAATCTGGGTACCATCCAGTACAACATACCAAAAGTCAGAAACCCATTCCAGGCCAAGGCACCCACGTGAACGTGAGCAATGATCCAATCGCTATAATGTGCAATAGCGTTTACATTTTTAAGCGAAAGCAAGGGACCTTCAAAAGTGGCCATTCCATAACCGGTAATTGCAACCACCATAAATTTTAAAACGGGATCTACCCTTACTTTATCCCAAGCGCCACGCAAGGTCAACAATCCATTGATCATCCCGCCCCAAGATGGAAAAAGCAGCATTATGGAAAAGGCAACCCCAAGGTTCTGAGCCCAATCCGGTAAAGAAGTATACAATAAATGATGCGGGCCTGCCCAGATATAAATAAAGATGAGCGACCAAAAATGGACAATGGAAAGCCGATAGGAATATATGGGACGGTTCGCCGCCTTTGGAACAAAATAGTACATTAACCCAAGAAACGGAGTGGTCAAGAAAAATGCCACTGCGTTATGCCCGTACCACCATTGTACAAGTGCATCCTGAACTCCAGAATACACCGAATAACTTTTGAAAGCACTAACGGGAATTTCAATATTGTTGATTATATGAAGAACGGCAACGGTAACAAAAGTTGCGAGATAAAACCAAATGGCCACATACAAATGTCGTTGTCGCCTTACAATCATGGTTCCTATAAGGTTCGCCCCAAAGGCAACCCAAACCAACGCTATAGCAATATCTATGGGCCATTCCAGTTCTGCATATTCCTTGGAAGAAGTAAAACCCATTGGGAGTGTGATTGCGGCAGCTACAATAATAGCCTGCCAGCCCCAAAAGTTGAAATTACTCAGCGCATCGCTCCACATTCTTGCCTTTAACAAACGCTGACTGGAATAATAAACCCCGGCAAAAATGGCATTTCCCACAAAGGCAAATATTACTGCATTGGTATGCAAAGGTCTTAAACGGCCAAAACTCAACCAGGATATACCATCGGTAATATTGGGGAACAAGAACATGAGGGCCAACAATAATCCTACACTCATTCCTATCAAACCCCAAAACATGGTAGCGATAATAAACTTCTTTACGATTTTATTATCGTAATAAAACTGCCGTAACTCCATAGTTAGTTGGATTTCTCTTTAGGTTCGGATTGTTTTTTATCTGATTTGGGTTTAACAAGTTCGTCATCAAAAAGCATACGAACAGAAGGTGTATAGACATCGTCATACTGCCCTTTTTTAACTGAAATAATAAAAGCAATAAAAAAAATAAGCGCTACCGTCACACTTACCCCTAAAAGCATGTAAATAATGTTCATAGCTCCTTGAATATAGATGTAAAAGTAATTGTGAAGATTACGTTAAAAAATGATGAAAATCAGGTTTAGCGCTAATTATCAAAGAATTAATTCTGTAATCTATTTTGATAAATATTATGGCGGTGAATGATTGGCAGTGAATAAACGTGATACGTTTATTATTGAAAATGTCACCTCGAGCTTACCAGCAAAGGAAGGTTCAGAATGACATCTCTTATCGGTTTCAGATACTTTGCGATAATCAAATTTTATAAAGTTGCTAAACTTCCAAATACAGCCCTATAACGGCTATTTCTTGCCTCATTTGTTGCAGTTTCTTTAATTTATAATTTATTTCGTTTTTATAATGCGTGATCGTATTGGTGATTATTTTTTCTAAATACGTTACCGCTGCTGCCAGTTGATAGATAAGGGACTTTAAATACTTTCCAGTTTCTGCCTCAAATTCGATTTTTACATTGTAAATCTCACTTTTAAGTTGATTGACAAATAGCTGCAAACTTTCAATAACCGCCAGCGCCTTTTTTTTAGGTTCTTCTATTTGTATTTCTTGATATAAGAAATTGACTATTTCTTTTGCCGAATAGCCCTTTTCAATAAATAGGGTATAGGTATGATTATGAGTATTCATATTTTTAATGTTTTAGAACCTTTGTTATTTTTCTGCTGAATATATGTGTAACAACACTCGTAAACACTACGATACTTATACTGCTCAACGGCATAAGAATAGCTGCGACCACTGGTTTCAAATGGCCTGTAACAGCAAAGGAAAGACCGACAATATTGTACAAAAGCGAGAGCATAAATGCCCATTTAATCGTCTTGATCCCGTTTTGAGACAGCTTTATATAAGCGCCTAATTTTTCAAATACGGATGCATCTAAAATGGCATCACAAGCAGGGGAGAAAACATTGATATCTTCGGAAACCACGATGCCAACATCACTTTGCGCCAAAGCTCCGGCATCATTCAGTCCGTCGCCTACCATCATTACCGTTTTGCCATTTTGCTGGAGTTTTTTGATAAATTCAAGTTTGTGTCCGGGTTGCTGATTGAAAAACATTTTTGTGTCCTTTGGCAGTATTAGCTCCAAGTTTTCTCGCTCACCGTCATTATCTCCCGAAAGGATGATTAGATTCTTTTTGGTTTTTAGATCTTCGAACAATACAGAAAGCCCTTCACGATACGCATTACTGAAGGTAAAACAGCCTTTGTATATGTCGTTACTGCTTATATGTACCGAGGTTTTTTCAGCTTTTTTCAGCTTCTCTGTAGCATCGGAAATTGTTTTCGTTTTGACGAAATCGGCTGAACCAATTTTAAAATTGGTGTTTTTATAGGTTGTTTCTATCCCTTTTCCGGTATGTTCGAGAAATTCATCGGGCGTGATAATATTGTTATTTTTAAGAAGTTGATAAAGAGAACGACTGAGCGGATGATTGGAAGCACGTAAACTGCCACTTAACAGTTCCTC
>JBDNGW010000803.1:0-2779 GCA_041689735.1 Leeuwenhoekiella sp.
ATCGTACAAATCGAATCCGCCTTTCCCACAGGACAGAAAAGGCTAAGCATAAGAATTTTTCACTAAAGTTTTTGTTCGCTTGGCGGAAAAAGAAAGCTTTGTCAACTCTATATATAGAGCCAAAATTATCTTTTCGATTTTAAAATAAATCTTGTCTAAATCACATTCACTGACAAAAACAAAATAGAACCTAAAAATTGTTTATTCCAGCCCTGCGGCGGCTTCTCGGTCTAAAAACCAGAGCAATTCCCCAGATGTTGGGCTCACTTTGCTGGCGGGATATTTTTCATAACCTGATTTTTGACCTACAATCTCTTCTACTTTTTCGGCTTTATCAGCGCCAGTTACCAAGAAAGCGACCGTTTTTGCATTATTAATGATTCCACCGGTAAGACCTACGCGCTTTTGGCCAGATTCTGGGTGTGTGGACACTGCACAATACGATTTGGCATCCCAAAGTGCAATCTCACTGGGGAAAATAGAAGCCGTATGACCGTCTCCTCCCATTCCTAAAATCACCAGATCAAACTGTGGCATTCCATTAGCAGTTGGCAGTTGCTTTTTAAGCACCTCTGCATAACGCTCTGCTTCGGCTTTGGCCTCATCTTCGCCCTTGATCCTAAAAATATTTTCAGCGGGCATTTTTATTTTCGACAATAAATGCGCTTTGGTCATTTTGTAATTGCTGTCGGCATCGTCTGGTGGCACACAGCGCTCATCGCCCCAATAAAGATAAACTGAAGACCAGTCTATCTTATTATCATAATTTTCAGCTAAAAAATCGAAAACAATTTTTGGTGTACTTCCCCCAGAAAGAGCAACATGAAATCCATTCGATTCTTTTGCCTGTTTACTGAAAAATTTTGAAAATTCTTCAGCTACGGTTTGTTTGTCTGCATATATTTTCAAGTCCATTAGGATATAATTTTAGGCGTTTATGCGTGTTTTTTAGCCATTTCAGGCTATTTTATGACTGTAAATCCAGATTCATCGGTAAGGTGCTGTCCAGGATTTCTCCAGCCAGAGCTGTCCTCAAATAGATCGTCAGAATTTTTTGGTCCCCAAGTACCGGCAGGATAACCATAGGTATTTACACTTTTATCATTGGTCCAGTATTCTAAAATAGGATCCACAAAAGCCCATGCCGCCTCAACTTCATCGGCACGTGCGTAAAGAGTGGCATCGCCTTGCATCGCATCTAGCAGCAAGCGCTCATATGCGTCCATAACAACGGTATCCACCAGACTGGAATAGTAAAAATCAAGATTGGCACGCTCTACCTCAAAGCCTTGACCGGGAACTTTTACACCAAATTTTATCAAAATACCTTCATCTGGTTGGATGCGGATAATAAGTTTATTATCGTTATTATAGCGGTCTTCATTGGTAAAAATAGCGTGGTGCGGAGATTTAAAATGAATGACCACTTCGGTAACTTTGGTGGGCATACGCTTTGCGGTACGCACATAAAACGGAATGTCCTTCCAGCGCCAGTTATCTACAAAAAACTTGATCGCGGCATAGGTTTCCGTTTTGGATTTAGGATCTACACCCTCTTCTTCGCGGTAGCCTTTTACTTTTTTTCCATCTATGGTAGAGGTCATATATTGACCCTTCATGGTATTATCAAAAAGGGTTTCCCTGTCCTTCATAACCCGCAAGGATTTAAGGGCTTTTACCTTTTCATTCCTTATTTCTTCTGCCGAAGAATTTATGGGCGGCTCCATCACTATCAGCGAGACGATCTGCAGCAAGTGGCTCTGAAACATATCGCGCAATGCTCCAGATTTGTCATAATATCCGCCGCGCTTCTCAACGCCCACGGTCTCGGCATTGGTGATCTCTACATGATGAATGTAATTACGGTTCCACAAGGGTTCAAAAATGGAATTTGAAAAACGGGTAACCAGCAAATTTTGAACGGTTTCTTTCCCAAGATAATGGTCTATCCTGTAAATCTGTGATTCGCGAAAATATTTATGAAGGCCATTATTGAGCTCTTCAGCAGTTTTGAGACTGTAACCAAAGGGTTTTTCAACAATAATTCGCTTACAGCCTTTATCTTCGGTCGTAAGTCCAGCTTTTGAGAGGTTTCTCGCAATGGTCTCATAAAGACTGGGCGGTGTAGAGAGATAGAAAATAAAATTATCGTCAGTTCCCTCTTTTTTGTTCAGGTCTTTGATACGCTTGGCAAGTGCACTGTAATCTGTATCATAATCGTCGCCAATATCCTGGTAATGCAGCTTATCAGAAAACTTCTTAACATAGCTTTTGTCTTCACTGCCTATCTTTTCTTTCAAATATTTGCTCTCCTGCACAACTTTTTTACGAAAAGTAGCATCTGTCATGGCACTTCTACTTGCGCCCAGTACCACAAAATTTTCTGGAAGATGGTTGTTTTTATATAAACTATAAAGCGCCGGGATAAGTTTCCGCGCGGTTAGATCTCCCGAAGCGCCAAATATGATAAGCATTTGATTAATGGTCTTTTCCATAAAATTAAGTGGTTTTTTACGTTGGTTTTGTGAGCTTATTTAAACTAAACCTTGTAATTTAAGGCTAGTTTAAGCTTAAAATAAATGCCATTTAAATCATTTCAGTTAAATTTGAATCGCATCAAGGTAAAGTTAGATATTATTTACCTTAGGATCTGTTCAGAAATAAAGTGACCGAATTATAGGCAGTTATTTTGTTCATCAACAAGGCGAAAAACGCAGACATAGCCGTAGCTATGGCGAGTATTTTCAACCTGCCTACCGGCAAAGGCAGGCGCAGTTGC
>JBDNGW010000804.1:0-2384 GCA_041689735.1 Leeuwenhoekiella sp.
AGAATAATTACCCGTCTTTTGTTCTGTCCCAGCAGTATTCTGTATTTTTTGAGTACGTTAAAAACACCTATTTTAACAAAAGCAATGCTTATAAAACAACAACTTATATATTCAACGATTTCTAAAAGCGGTACGCTCACGTTTTTTATAAAGCCATAAAAGGCGAAGATGACCAGCGTATACAGAATAAGCTGACGCAATAATAGGTAGATAAGCTTTAATAAGGTGGTAAATCTAAATACTTCATAGAAGGCATTACCCACTGTTATTATAAACCAGCTGCCAAGAATATAAATATATAAAATAGGCCGAATAGGTGCTGGTAGCGTTATCAATAGTGTTGCGGCCAGCAATATGATCACGTCTATACTCACCAATAATGGTCTGAGTAAATAAGAATATCTGCCCGCGCCCGATGCCATTTCTAACGATTGATTAATTTATTGATCTTCAAAGATTAAGATGTGAAGCGGGTGTCTGTACCTATGGAAAATTGAAAAAAGGAACTTCTATTTAACAAACCGCATTAAAATCTTTTGAAATATAGGTATTTTTTGAAGTTTTGATAATATGTAAGCGATAAAGTTAGCTAAGCGCTGTTTTATATGCTCTAATAGGCTTTTTCGTCTCCCTTTATGGCGTTTATTACGGTTTTGATCATGATGCGTATATCCATTAAGATCGACCAGTTTTCGATATAAAAGATATCAAAGCGTACCCTATTTTTAATATCCATATAGCTGGCAACTTCCCCTCTACAACCACTTACCTGTGCAAGACCGGTAATGCCCGGTTTTATGAGATGCCTGATCATAAATCGATCTACGCGTAAGTGATAAAAGTCGGTTTGATACAACGGGTGCGGCCTAGGCCCTACGGTAGACATCTCCCCCTTGAGCACATTAATGAACTGTGGGAGTTCATCGATGCTGGTTTTCCGGATAAAACGACCGATTTTTGTAACGCGCTGGTCGTTTTTCTCGACCTGATCCGTAGATCTTACCTCAGCCATAGAGCGGTATTTATAGCAGTAAAACGGTTTGTTATCCAAGCCAGTGCGCTTTTGCATAAAAAATACGCTTAACCCTGACTGCTTATGGATAATAATTGCCAGGATAATCGTTAACCACCATAGAACCCCCACGATGACCAGCAATGCAATGATAATGTCTAAACTTCGTTTTAAAAAAGCGTAGAGCGGTGCATCCAGCGGAATATTGCGCAGCGAAAGTATTGGGGTTATGCCGTAATATTGATAGTTGAGCTTTCGGCTTAAAATCTCTTTATTATCGGGCAGGAACTTGATCGTTTTCAGATTGTTTTCTGCAAAATCAACCATCCTGTTTATTTCGGTGTTCTTAAGCTCTGCGATAGAGCAGTACACCTCATCAATCTCCTCGTTGATCACAAATTCTACGATCTCATCGATATTGGTTTGCTTGGTCCTAAAATCAAAGGTCTTTATTATTTGGTATCCATACTCTGGGTCGCTGAAAAAGTCTTTCAGCCGTTTGGTCTTTGCATTTTCTCCCAGGATTACTACACGCCGTATATTACGACGGACGAAAATGCGGTATTTTTTGAGCAGCACAAATAATAAAATGCGAAGCAGACCTATACCACCAAAACAGAGCAGGATATAATTAGAAAGAATTGCAATAGTGGGGTTGTACTCTTTGTAAAAGCCAAAAAAGGCAAAAACAAGCATGGTGAAAATCACAAATTGTTTGAGTAACAGGTAGCCTATCCTTAATAACGGGGTAAAGCGATATACCTTGTAAAAGCCAAGTCCCATTGCGGTAATAAGCCAGCTCGCTATCATGTAACAGCAAAAAATGAGATAACCGCGCGAAACTGCCAAAAACGTTGTTGCCAGGGCCAATATTATAAATAAGTCCATTACATAAAGTAAAGGCCTTATCACAAATGAATATTTCCCAGAATTGGAGTTCATGCTCAATTGGTTATACTAATTCTTATAGAAAAGAATGGGGCGCGAAGATACCGTAAAATTAAAACATAATAAAGAATACCAATGCTTCATAAGGACAGGCTATTGGCTTTTATCTTGCATTGTTTTTAAGTGATAAAATTACTAGACCTAAGTAAAAATTAAACGTTTTTTGAAGAAACCCTCTACCCAACAGATATCCCGACCTCCTTTATAAAAAAGCAATACCTTCGCGGTAACCAATTTTACGCTATGCGAAAGTTAAAAGTGCTTCACATTGTTGAGGCCTTAACGGGTGGTATTTATTCCTATTTTAGAGATCTCTCTGCAGTACTGGACAAAGAGGATACGCTAGAGACCACCATTATCTACAGTGTAAAAAGGCATGGTATAGACCCTGGAAAGATACGATCTACAATAAGCTCTAAGATAA
>JBDNGW010000805.1:0-7389 GCA_041689735.1 Leeuwenhoekiella sp.
AATTATAGGCAGTTATTTTGTTCATCAACAAGGCGAAAAACGCAGACATAGCCGTAGCTATGGCGAGTATTTTCAACGCAGTTGCTGGGCAAAAGAACCCATAGAAATGGGCAGGTTATTTCTAAACAGATCCTTAGTGAGCCAGGTGTGCATTATACCGTACGCATATTTTGTTTAAAGAATCAGTAGGGCTTATGATCATCCTTTTATTTTTAATATTTTTTTGATCATGAAAAAATGTAGAAAAAAAAGATTCAAAATGTTTTATATATGTTAAATCCTTGGGAGGAATAGTCGATTATTCGTCGGTTTTCTTTATTTTTTGCGTTTCAGCGATTTTTTTTGTATCGTGTAGAATCATCGATTTTCAGGTAAAAAAATGTCGTAATTTCGCCCGCTTAAATTTTGGCAGTTCGTAAATCAACATAGTATTAAAGCTGCTATTTTTAAAATAGTTAACTCAAAACCCCGATTTTTGTAATCGCTATAATCCCAATAGGAACGATGAACAGTTATCTTTATAGAATTTTAAAGAAGAGCAGAATACTTCCGCAGAAGTCGTTTGTAAAGCTCCATTACAAATATCAAACAGGGAAAACGCTGAACCTTGATGATCCCAAAGATTTTAACGAGAAAATACAGTGGCTCAAAATTTATTACAAACCGCCTATTTTAACGCAGCTAGTGGATAAGTATGACGTGAGGTCTTATGTGTCAGACCGAGTGGGTGGAAACTATCTCAACAAGGTTTATGGAGTTTATGAACGTCCAGAAGACATCGATTTTAATGTCTTGCCGGAGCGATTTGTTCTAAAAGCGACCCATGGGTATGATATGAACCTTGTGGTCAAGGATAAATGGAAACTGGATGTGTCCAAAACAGGAGAACTAACCAGAAGATGGCTTGCCAGAAACCATTACTACCATGCGGGGATGGAATGGGCATACAAGAATATAAAACCCAGGCTGATAGCCGAAAAATTCATGGAAGAAAAGGGCAAGGACCATATCAATGATTATAAGTTTTACTGTTTTGACGGAGTGCCCAGGTTTCTTCAGGTAGATCTAGATCGGGGCAACAACCACTCCCGAAGTTTTTATGACATGCAGTGGGAAAGGCTGCCGTTGGTAGTAAAAGGAAACCGCATAGCGGAAGGGGAAATTCCAAAGCCGGAAAATTTTGATGAAATGGTCGAGGTTGTCCGTAAGCTTTCGGCAGATTTTCCCTTAGTGCGTGTAGATCTTTATAATTTGGATGGGAAGATTGTTTTTGGTGAAATGACTTTTTATCCTGGAGATGGAAGGGCTCAATTTGAGCCAGAGCAGTATAATAAAATACTGGGAGATTACATTAAACTGCCACAAATCCCTAAAGGTAAGAAATTTATAACTTGCCAGTAGCAATATGTCAAGTTGCAACGTGTTTGAATCTAAATTCATTAAAATTTAAATGGCTGTACATTTTGAGAGCTAAAGTTTGTTTAAATCTGCCTGTCGTGCCTGCCTGTCGTGCCTTGGCAGGCAGGCTAACTTCTTGCTGATTTTCATCCCGCATAGCTGTCGGGATTGCGAACCGTGGCGTTGTCTATAAATCATTGAATATCCCGATATTTAATGATTTTTATACTTAGCCAGAACCTCAATCCCTTGAAAATCAGTTTGAATTAACCCTGCTTGCCGGAGGAACGTAAGCAGATTTAAACAAGCTCTAAAATAATTTTAAATAAAAGTTTTTGTACTGAGATTCTTACACAAATATTCACATAAAATCAGTCTTGAATCTTCAATTATATTGAGCGCCAAAATTTTTCATCCATTTTCCCTGTACTTTAAGAACTTGCTCAATAACATCCCGCGCACAACCCATGCCTCCTTTTTTATGTGATACGTAGGTAGAAACTTCTTTTATTTCTTTTACCGCATCCTGCGGACAGCAGGGCAGCGCAACGATTTTCATTACTGGATAATCAGGGATATCATCGCCCATAAAGAGCACATTTTCTGGTTTGATGTCATGGATGTCAAAATATTCTTCCAACTTTTCGGTTTTAACGTGGACACCAAGATAAATATCTGTAATTCCTAGACCTTTTAGCCGAGCGCGCACCCCTTCATTGCTTCCACCGGAAATCACGCATACATTAAAACCCTGTTGAATGGCCGTTTTTAAAGCGTAACCGTCTTTGGTATTCATGGTGCGCAACATTTCACCTTTCGTATTTATTAGTATGCCAGCGTTTGTCAATACGCCGTCAACGTCAAAAATAAAAGTGGTTATATCTTTTAGCACTTCTTTATAATTCTTCTTTTCCATAGGTCTTTAAAATACTGTTGGTTAATGAAATATAAGTTTGTTTCAGTTGGTCGTCATCAATTCCGGCCAACTGTTTTTTTATCGTTTCTTGATCGCCTCGCCGAGCAGGTCCAGTCTGTGCTTGTAATGGACCGATATCAAAAGCCTTGCTCACGGTTTCTTGCAGCAGCGGTTTCAGAAGTTCAAAGGAAAGATCATGCGTCTCACAGTAATGGGATGTAAGTGCCAGTAAGTGATTGCTGAAATTATTGGCCAAAACGGCCGAAAAATGGACATCTGCGCGCTTTTTTGAATCCATTTGCTGCACATTTCCACTGAAGGCCAAAGCCAAATTTTGAATCCTCTCTAGGTTTTTAGCATCGCCGGCTTCTATACAAAAAGGAACCATTTTTAAATCTATGGAGCGTGCTTTTGTAAAAGTTTGCAGCGGATAAAGCACACCATAATTGGGCAACCTTTCCAGAATCGACATTTGCATACTGCCCGAAGTGTGCACTACGAGCGCCCGGGTGTTTTCTAAATTTTTGACAATGCTCGCGATGGCACTATCGGCAACGGCGATAATAATAATATCGGTTTTCTGAAGCTGCTCCAATTGGCTGGTGTAAGCGGTGATTTCCTTAAAATCTGCCGGAGCTTCTTGCGAGCGACCTATTAATTGGGCCACTTCAAAATCGCTGCTCGCGGCAATTCCCCGAGAAAGATGCCACGCGATATTACCGGTGCCTATAATGGTTATTTTTTGCACGGTTCAAAAGTACATAAAAGCCCATTAAATAGATACATGTGTTCTCATAAGATAATGCGGTCGCAATTGCTTGAGGAATGCGCTTTTGTTTTGTAATTTTACAGCATAAAAAATCGCTCCCTTCCATCATGCAAAAACGTATCGCAGATTTCCTGTTTTCTACCCGATTAATGGCTCTTTTATTTATTGTTTACGCGGTCGCCATGGCAACCGGTACCTTCCTTGATGCTGGCCAAGAAACTTCACCCACGCCTTTCACGCGCCATTTTATTTACAATGCGTGGTGGTTTGAATTGATCCATTTACTGTTTATTATCAATTTTGTTGGCAATATCTGGCGTTTTAAGCTCTGGAAGAAAGAAAAATGGACCACGCTGCTACTTCACTTGTCATTTATCCTCATTATTTTTGGTGCTGGCTGGACGCGCTATATAGGTTTTGAAGGAGTGATGCCCATACGGGAAGGAGAAACGGAAAATACATTTCTTACCGAAAAAACATATTTGAATGTCTTTATAGATGGCGATCGCGAGGGCGTTCCGCAGCGGCGGAAAATAGAAAAGCATCTCGATCTTTCCAAACGTCTTGATAATTCCTTTACCTGGGAAACTGATTTTGACGGGGAGCCGGTGAGTATTGCTTTTGAAAAATTTATAGATGGGGCAGAAGAAGGGCTGGTAGAAAGTGAAGATGGGCTCAACCAGTTTAAGATTGTAGAAGCGGGAGACGGCGAGCGACACGAGCACTTTCTGGAAGAAGGCAAGGTAGCCAACATTCACAACCTGCTTTTTGCATTCAACAAACCCACCGACGGCGCGGTGAACATTACCTTTGAATACGGGGAATATAGCTTAAAATCACCGTTTGAAGGAGAGGTAACTGTAATGGCCACACAGGAAAATTTTTCTGTGATCAAAGATTCCTTGCAGGAACTCAAATTACGCGCGCTGTATAAGCTCGGCGCCATGCAATTTGTATTTCCTGAGCCGGTTTTAAAAGGACGTAACGGTATTGTGGAGACTTTCCCAAAACAGAAGAACCAGCAGGATGCCTTGTATGTAACTGTAAAGACAAGCCAAGGTCAAAAAAGCGTTGGTTTACTGGGTGCCAAGGGTACAAACAACCAAATGACAAAGATTGAAGTGGGAGACCTCACTTTTCATATGGCTTATGGCAGCAAGCCGATGGAGCTTCCTTTCTCAATCACGTTAAAAGATTTTATCGCTGCAAAATATCCCGGTACCGAAAATGTTTTTTCTTCTTTTGAAAGTAAGGTCGCGTTAAAGGATGAAGATAAAGGAGATTTTGATTATCATATTTATATGAACCACGTGCTCGATCACAAAGGGTATCGCTTTTTTCAATCCGGTTTTGATCCTGATGAAAAAGGGACTATACTTGCGGTCAACCATGATGAGGTGGGTACCTGGATTACCTATACCGGCTATTCTTTCTTGTATCTGGGCCTTATGCTTATCCTTTTTGATAAAGGAAGCCGTTTTGGCGATCTTAAGAAAAGGCTTGATAAAGTGAAGGCCGGTAAAGCGGCGCTTCCCATGCTGGCATTGCTGTTTTTCTGCGGAAGTCTTTTTGCGCAGCAACCGGATTCCGTAGTGGTAGAAAATGGTAATACCACAATCGTAGAGACGGCTCAGGGACTTACCAATGAGGTTGAACAAAATGGTCACATGCCCAGCCACGTGCAGAATACTTCTGCGCAGGTGGATTCTATCTTAAAGGCAAACGCGGTAAATGAAGAATTTGCTGCAAAATTCGGAAAACTGGTAGTGCAAGAAGACAATGGGCGCATGATGCCCGTAAATACCTTTGCGAGCAAACTCTTGCGTAAAATGAGCCGTAAAGACAGCTACAATGGGATGAATGCAGATCAGGTATTTCACTCTATGATAGAATCGCCAGTATTCTGGTACAACGTAAATTTTATTTATCTAAAACCTGCCAATGATAGTATTCGTAATATCATAGGTGTCCCCAAAGATCGGAAGTATGTAAAAGCGATCGATTTTTTCAACGAAAAAGGGGAATTCATTCTGGCCCCTTATCTGCAAAACGCCTATCAAGCAGAGAGCAAGACCAATTTTGACAAAGATTTTATAGACATTTCAGAGCGTCTGGGCTTATTGGACCGTGCCCTTAGCGGAAAGATTTTAAAGATTTTCCCCATTCCAGATAATGCCAACAATAAATGGGTCGCTTATCCTGAATTGGGTACGGCGGGTTTCAGTGGGATTGATTCGGTGTACACGAGGCAGATCCTTCCACTATATTTTAACGCTGTACGGGATGCAAAAGTCAATGGGGATTATAGTCAGGCAGATCAGTTTTTGAGTAGTATCCGCAGTTTTCAAAAAAAATATGGCAGCGAGGTATTGCCTTCTGAAGATAAAATTGACGCGGAGGTTTTTTATAATAAGCACGATATTTTTACCAAGCTGTACTGGATGTATTTGCTTGCTTCGGTTTTCTTGTTGGTATTCGTAATTGCCCGTATTTTTAAAGACAACAAATTCTTAAAAAGCATGGTTGGCGTGGGGGTCGTTGCGGTTATCCTTTTATTCCTATTGCACACCGCCGGCCTCATTTGGCGCTGGTATATTTCTGGGCATGCACCATGGAGCGATGCTTATGAGTCTGTGCTTTATGTGGGCTGGGCGACCATGTTTTTTGGGTTGGCCTTCGGTCGAAAAAGCACCTTGACGATCGCCAGTACGGCATTTGTTGCCGGTTTTATACTTTGGGGCGCCAGTATGAACTGGATGAACCCGGAAATTGCAAACCTGCAGCCGGTACTTGACAGTTACTGGCTCATGATTCACACTGCAGTAATTGTGGCGAGTTATGGTCCCTTTACGCTGGGTATGGTTTTAGGCCTGGTCTCTTTATTGCTCATGTTGCTCACCACCGAAAAGAACAAAAAAAGGATGGGCTTGAACATTAAGGAAATTACCATAATTACGGAAATGTCGCTCACCGTAGGTCTGGTCATGCTTACCATAGGTAATTTTCTTGGAGGCCAGTGGGCCAATGAGAGCTGGGGCCGTTACTGGGGCTGGGACCCCAAGGAAACTTGGGCGCTTATCAGTATTATGGTCTATGCCTTTGTGATTCACATGCGGCTGGTACCGGGATTACGTGGTCGCTGGTTTTTTAACCTCATGGCCGTACTGGCCTATGGAAGTATTTTAATGACATATTTTGGGGTAAACTTCTGGCTTTCTGGTTTGCATAGTTATGCAAGTGGGGACAATGTACTCAACCTGAATAAAGCGCTGATCATATTTGGTTCTGTGATTGCCTTTGCGCTGCTCGCATATCCTAAATATAAGAAATACTATAAAAAATAGCTTAAAAGCACTGTTATTTGGCGGAAAGCTGGTCTGAAAGGGCTAGCTTTTTTGTTGTAGAGATATTATGATTCTAGTCCAAGACTGACAGGTATGGTATTTTTGTAAGTCCTTATATATGTGGTTGTTACTAGATTTTAATTGATCCACATGACTCTTATAAAATCAGTTGGAACCGGCTTTAAAATTATCTTATAGCAAATTTGTTTCCTCATCTTGATCAATGCCTATTTTAGTATACATTGATTTGATTATAGCCTCTAAGGTTGTTGCGCTTAGACGATGCTTATGGGCGATCTGGGCTTCAGTAAAACCGGCGGAAAGCATTTGCAGGATCTTAACTTCGGTATTACTGAGATCATGGTTTTCAATAAGGTTTTCCAGATAGATTTCCTTAATGTCATCTTCGCGTTTATACTGGCTCAAAAGTTTAATTTTTTCGCTTCGCTTTTGTAATTCCATGCGCATGGCCAGCGTTTGCTGTTTAGAGCGGTGCCAGTCATTGAGCAAAGCAGAGAATGAGCATTTCGACAAGAAGCCCTATTTTAACTGCCGCCGGACGCAAATCCAGAAGCGTGTATCCGAAATTATATAGGATCAAAAATTCAAAAATAAAATAAATATTTATGGCGAAAATTCCAAAAACCCAATACAAATGGGATGATTTTTTCTTTATATAGAAACTTGCCACCCATAGACTTACTATAGAAAGAAAAATAAGTGCATCGGCTAGCGCGTAGTGTATAAAATCACCAAAAAACCAGTAAGAAAACATGCTCAACATAGCTAAACCTGCAAATAGAAATATCAGGATTTTACCAATGGCTGCTTTTTTATTCCGAAGGTCTATAAAACTGTAGGCAAAGTATCCACCAAAAATACCTATTAGAATATGGGTGGCCAGTTCTCGATTAAAATAAAAGGCATCTTTCCAGCCAAATAGATAAGGGATATTATCCCTG
>JBDNGW010000806.1:0-3975 GCA_041689735.1 Leeuwenhoekiella sp.
TAAGGGAAAATAGTTCAGAGTTCTGAGAGTTAAAAGTTTATAGGAAGACATAAAGCAAATAGTAAATGAGATTGTCACTTCGAGTGTCCCGATTTTCATCGGGATGTATCGAGAAGCATTGAGGTAAGATAAAGTTGAAAAGCAGTGCATTGAGATTGTTGAAATATGTCGGGGCAGTCTTTCTTATAGATTCAAGCTCAACGCTCGAAAAAAGGAGATAGGATGTTAAAAGACAGGAAAAGAGAAAAATGAGTTCAGAGAGCGAAAGGTTTAAAGTATATAGAAAACCAAAAAATAAACAGTGAATGCGAATGTCACTTCGAGTGTTTTTGATTGAAGCGAGAGCGGAAATCAATAATGTATCTCGATGTATCGAGAATTACCAATAAGCAGAGGCAATTTGAAAATAAATTCCCAAAAAACAAATGAACAAGCAACCAAATTAAAACCTTGAACAGCCTAAACCACATAAAAACGTATTATTTCATCGGTATCGGTGGGATTGGTATGAGTGCGCTGGCCCGCTATTTTAAAGCGGCTGGCAAGGTAGTTTACGGATATGATAAAACGCCGAGCGCAATTACTGCTGAATTGGAAGAACTGGGAATTGAGATTCATTTTGAAGATGTTGTCGATGCGGTTCCGGTAAAAGCGGAAGAAAAAGAAAGTGTGTTAGTTGTATACACACCGGCGATTCCAAAGGGGCACAAAGGTTTTGAGTTTGTCAAAAATCAGGGCTTTACTATTAAAAAACGGGCAGAAGTACTCGGTTTATTGACCAAAGATAAATTTTGCCTCGCTGTAGCGGGAACGCATGGTAAGACAACGACTTCGGCAATTTTAGGGCATTTATTGGCTGAAAACAAGGTGCCGGTAACCGCTTTTTTAGGCGGAATAGCAACCAATTATAACAGCAACCTGATTCAAAAAGGCGAAGAAGTGATTGTGGTGGAAGCTGATGAATACGACCGCTCCTTCTTGCAGCTTTATCCCAATATCGCCTGCATCACTTCAATGGATGCAGATCATCTGGACATTTATGGAGATGTTTCGGTCATGCAGGAAGGATTTCGGGAGTTTGCAAGACATGTACAAAAAGACGGAACACTTTTCATCAAGAAAGGTTTGGATCTGGAAGGAATCACTGTGGGAGTTGAAGATGACGCACAGTTTTCAGCAAAAAATATAAGGATCAAGGACGGTATGTTTCATTTTGACCTGCAACATCCTGAAGGTATTTTGGAGGATCTTATAATTCAGATTCCCGGCAGGCACAATGTATTAAATGCTGTTACGGCCCTTGCAATGGCAATGAAATTTGGGATTTCGCCGCAGGCACTAAAACCCGCGCTGGAGAGTTTTGAAGGTGTAAACCGGCGTTTTACGTATCGCATCAACCGGAAGGATCTGGTGCTTATTGACGATTATGCGCACCATCCAACAGAAATAAACGCGGTACATCAATCGGTGCGGGAATTATATCCCAATGATGAGATTATGGTAATTTTTCAACCACATCTTTTCAGCCGGACGCGCGATTTTATGGATGATTTTGCCGAAAGTCTTTCGCGGTTTGACGAAGTGCTGTTATTGGATATTTACCCGGCGCGCGAAGAACCTATTGAAGGTGTAAACGCAGCTGTTTTATTGGAAAAAATAACACTTTCGCGCCTGCCTGCCGTTTCAGGTACTAGGAAGCGAAAAATCAGTAAAAAAGAATTAGAAAATGAAATAAAAAGTGCTCCTGCCCGTATTAAAGTAATATTGGGTGCTGGTGACATAGGAGAAGAAATTATAAAAATAACCAAAGCCCTTACCATATGAAAGTGAATTGGTTTTACATAAAAATGACTGTTTTAATCAGTTTAACGGTGTTTTTGTTTGGTTTTTCGGCCCATAGGAGCGATGAACGAAAAATTGAGGGAGTACAGGTCAATTTTGAGATCGGTGACAATCTCTTTATTACTGCGGCGGCTGTCAATAAATTATTAACACAAAGTAATCAGCAGCCTACGGGGCAAGAGAAACGAACTTTAGTTTTGGAAACATTAGAAAAACGTTTGGATAGCAATGCCATGATTGCGAATGCAGATGTTTATCTTACCCTGAACGGGATCGTGGGTGCCAATATTGAACAACGCAAGCCACTGGCACGCGTCGAGGCGGCAACTCCCTATTATCTAGATGAAACGGGAAGCGTAATGCCGTTATCCAGCAATTATTCGGCGCGGGTGCCCATAATTAATGGCGTAGGAAAAGATTTCCTTGTAGAGGTGTATCCATTGTTGCAATATATTAAAAACGATGCGCTGCTCCATAAGCAGATCATTGGTCTTACGCGCCAAAAAAATGGAGCGTACGTACTCACTCCGCGGGTGATGGATTACCAGATAAATCTGGGAAAACCCGAGGAAATCGAATCAAAATTCAATAATTACAAGGCGTTTTACCAAAAAGCGCTAAAAGATAAAAGTTTGGAAACGTACCGTATGGTAGACCTGAGGTTTAAGGGCCAGGTAGTAGGTACTAAAAAATAAGTTATGGAAGATAATGATATCGCGGTAGGACTTGATATAGGAACCACTAAAATTGTAGCGATGGTGGGGCGTTATAACGAGTACAAAAAAATAGAAATTCTGGGCATTGGGAAGTCCAAGAGCCTGGGCGTTCATAGGGGTGTGGTAAATAATATCACCCAGACCATACAATCCATTCAACAGGCCGTACAGGAAGCCGAAAGTGCGTCTGCAATTAAAATTGAAGATGTGGTGGTGGGAATTGCCGGCCAGCATATACGCAGCTTGCAGCATAGCGATTACATTACCCGTGCCAACCCGGACGAGGTTATCGATATGAAAGATATAGATGTGCTGTGCAGTCAGGTACATAAACTGGTCATGTTGCCGGGTGAAGAGATCATTCACGTACTTCCACAGGAATATAAAGTGGACGGCCAGGCCGAGATCAAAGAACCGATAGGCATGTACGGCGGAAGGCTTGAAGCCAATTTTCACGTGGTCGTGGGTCAGGTTTCCAGCATTCGGAATGTAGGCCGCTGTGTAAAAAGCGCAGGTCTCAATTTGGATCGAATTACGTTAGAGCCGCTCGCATCAGCAAATGCGGTGCTCAGTCAGGAAGAAAAAGAGGCTGGTGTTGCGTTGATAGATATAGGTGGCGGGACAACAGATCTGGCCATTTTTAAAGATGGAATCATTAGGCATACTGCCGTGATCCCCTTTGGTGGGAATGTGATTACCGAAGATATTAAAGAGGGCTGTAGCATCATTGAAAAGCAGGCCGAACTGTTGAAAATAAAATTCGGTTCCGCCTGGCCGGGCGAAAATAAAGATAATGAGATCGTATCCATACCTGGTCTTCGCGGTAGGGAGCCGAAAGAAATAACGTTAAAAAACCTTTCTAAAATTATCCATGCACGAACTGTGGAAATTGTGGAACAGGTGTACCAAGAGGTCAAAAATTACGGCCATGAAGAGCAGAAGAAGAAATTGATCGCCGGTATTGTGCTCACCGGTGGGGGCGCGCAGCTCAAGCATTTAAAACAGCTGGTGGAATACATCACCGGAATGGATACGCGTATAGGTTACCCAAATGAGCATCTCGCCGGCGACAGTAATTCAGAAACTACCAGTCCGCTCTATGCCACAGCAGTGGGGCTCGTGATGAACAGCTTGGAAAGCCAACGTGAAAAGCAAAAGAAACCTAAAGCAGAAGAAAAAGTCCTGGAAGAGGACTTTGAGCAAGAAACTGAGCGAAAAGAGGAATTCCGTGAGGATCCAAATGCACCTCAGCCTACAAAACAGCGTAAAAGTATTTTTGACAAATGGGCGGAGAAGTTTAAGGATTTCTTGGATAATGCGGAATAGTTTTGGAGAGTCAAGATTTAGGAGTTAAGAGAGAGAATAGAGAGAAGAGAACAGAGAGAAGAGATAGAGAGAAGAGAACAGAGAGAAGAGA
>JBDNGW010000807.1:0-5172 GCA_041689735.1 Leeuwenhoekiella sp.
ACCTACAAGGAGGTTTTTCTCGTTCCTCGGAAAACAACACACTTCGACAAGCTCAGCACACCGCCTTGCAGGATAAGAATTGAACAATGCACTGAAAATAATATTGGCATTATATCGGCTGGAAGCCTTAAAATGACCTCATCTTCTGTACGTTCTATGATCATGACACTAAAATTTATTTTATAAAATTAAGCAATTAAATCCTCAATAAATTTAATGGTGAAAGAAGTTCCGCTTAGACCTACAAGGGGGTTTTCTTCGTTCCTTGAAAAACAACACCTTGCAGGTCGTAGACTGAATACTGAGACTGCTCACTGCAGCTGCCAACTGAGACTGAGACTGGCTTTTTCAGCGAAGTTCCTTGTAGGTATGGATTTTTTAATTTTCAACACTGTCGTTTAGACCTACAAGGAGATTTTCCTCGTTCCTCGAAAAACAACACCTTGCAGGTCACAGACTGAATACTGCGACCGCCAACTGCAACAAACAGCAACTGCCAACTGAGACTGAAAAACTGGAACTGCCCACTGCCACTGCCAACTGAAAACTGAAACTACCCCCGTTCCGCCAGTCTTAAAATATCCCCAAAAACCCCACGTGCGGTTACCGCAGCACCTGCGCCGGCACCTTGGATCACCAACGGATTTTCACCGTAGGATTCTGTATAGATCTCAAATATGGAATCGCTCCCCTTTACTTGTCCCAGTGCCGAATGTTGAGGCACAGAAACCAGTTTTACTTCCAGTTTGCCCCCATTTTCATGGGTAAGATCGCCATAAAGTTCGCCGACGTAGCGTAGGACATGCATTTCGTTCTGTTCTCTTTTGCGTTTTTCAAAGTAAGCGTCCATTTCGCTTAAGCGGTTCACAAAATTTTCAACGTCTCCTTCGGCCAATGCTGTTGGAACCAGGTTTTCAATCTTCACATCGCTGAATTCGTTGTGCAGATCGAGTTCACGTGCTAAAATCAGCAATTTGCGCCCCACGTCATTCCCAGAAAGATCTTCACGCGGGTCGGGCTCTGTATAACCGCGGTCAATAGCTTCCTGTAAGACTTCAGAAAACGGACTTTCTTCCGCAGAAAATACATTAAAAAGGTAACTTAATGAACCGGAAAAGACGCCTTTTATACGCGTGATATTCTCGCCCGAAAGATGCAAAAGCC
Organism: Leeuwenhoekiella sp.; assembly: GCA_041689735.1. Taxonomy (GTDB): domain Bacteria; phylum Bacteroidota; class Bacteroidia; order Flavobacteriales; family Flavobacteriaceae; genus Leeuwenhoekiella. Next base: position 1,165 of record JBDNGW010000807.1, read on the forward strand.
TTATCGTATCAATAAGCGGCAATCCTGCGCCCACGTTCGTTTCATATAAGTAACGTTTTTGATTTTCGGCCAGCGTTTGCCGCAGTTCGGTATAAAAATTAAAGCTTACGGTATTCGCGATTTTATTGGAGGAAACGAGATCAAATCCATTTTCGACCAGCGTAATATAATTCTTTATAAAATCTGTGCTCGCGGTATTATCAATCGCAATCAAGTTGGCCAAATGGTTCGCTTTCGCGAAAGCGATAACCTCTTCAACGCCTCCTATTTCAGTAGTTTCAGCCATTCTTTCCGGCCATTTGGCGTCGATACCGTCACGCTCCAAAAGTACTTTTTTGGAATTCGCCACCGCAAAAATCTGCAGTTTGATCCCCTTGCGTTCGCTCAGTTTTTCTGCGGAAGTAAGAATCTGATCTATGAGCGTGCTCCCCACCGTTCCATGACCAAAAATGACCAAATTTACCCGTTTGACAACACCAAAAATCTCTCCGTGCATCACATTTAGCGCTTTATGCAATTGCTTATGTTTAAGCACCACACTCACGTTCTTCCCAGTAATTGTATTGTTAAAAAGCAAAGGAACAATGCCGTTTTTAATGAGCGCGCTGTATGGTTTATGAAAAGTGCTCAGATCCTGACCGATGATACTCACCACCGAAACGGCGTCGATCACCTCTATCCGGTTGACATCGCGGTTGTAAAAATCAGTTTCAAATTCCTGCTCCAGCGCTATTACCGCACGGTTGGCGTCACTGGCATCAACAACTAGACCGATCCCGCGCTCAGATGAACCTTGTGAAATAATGCTCACGCTGATAGTCTGACCGCCCAGCGCCCTAAAAATACGCGCGTCTATTCCTGCTTTTCCTAATAGTCCGCGGCCTTCCAGATTGATCAGCACCATATTTTCGAGCACCGAAAGCGACTTTATGCCCTCTGTTTCGGTCTGCGCGGTAATGAGCGTGCCGCTATCTTCGGCATTGAAGGTATTGAGAATGCGCAGCGGGATATTTTTTTCCAAGAGTGGAATAATGGTTTTCGCGTGCAAAATGGTCGTTCCGAAGTTGGCCAGTTCATTGGCTTCGCCAAAGCTGAGTTGCGTGATCTTTTGCGCATCGGGAACCAGGTCTGGATTTGCAGTGTAAATCCCGTCTACATGGGTATAATTTTGCAGTTCTGAAGCATCCAGGTAATTAGCCAGCAGTGCCGCGGTATAATTGCTGCCGTTGCGGCCCAGCGTGGTCGTGTGATTATCTGCATTGGAACCTATAAAACCGGTCACTATATTTACGGTATCGCCATTGTGTTTTGTAAAATAACGCAGCACATTTTCCTTGGAGATTTTATCCAAAGGATGCGCGTTGCCATACACGTCATTTGTTTTTATAAGTTCTCGGGAATCTGTAAAACGGGCTTTTATCCCCTTGTTTTTCAGCAATTGCGTGATAAGTTTTACAGAAATGATCTCGCCATAGGAAAGCACCTCATCTTTAACGCGCGGACTATAATCGTGCAATAGGCCCACACCTTCAAAAAGCTTGTCCAATTTGTTAAATTCTTCGCTCAGGTCTACTTCATAATCCCCTTGCTGATAGTCTTTGAACGCCTTTAGTTGATGCTTATATTCCTCCCCTGCGCGCGCCTGATCAAGAATGGATTCCAACTCATCGGTAGCGCCGCCACGGGCGGAAAGCACCACCGCCATACGCTCTTTATTCTGGACTTTTCGCTCTAAAATCTCCACTACGGTAGAAATTCCCTTTCCGTTGGCGAGCGATTTTCCGCCAAATTTGACCACTTTCAGCTTTTTATTAGCTCCATGTTCTTGAAAAATGGGCGCCAGCAACTGTTCCAGCTGTTCAAATTCGATTAAAAAAGCATCATGGCCGTGCACAGAATTGATTTCACCATAGGTAACATTATTCTTTACCTGCGCCAGCTGTTTGTAGGTGTCACGGTTTTCTTCCGGCGTAAAAAACAGGTCAGAATCCACCCCGACAATATGAGTATTTGCCGCAACTTTTTCCAAAATTTCGAACGGGTTGTCCAGATCGCGGGTCACATCAATGGTCTTGAGCAACTGGTTCATGAGCTTATAGGCCGAAACCTGAAAGCGGTCCTTGAGCTTTGTGCCGTGATGATCCAGCCAACTTTCGACATTAAAAATCTTCAGGTCTGGATTTGTACTGCGCTGAAATTTATTTTTGAACGACTCCGGCGTGCGGTAGCACAACATGGCGTGCATGCGCGCGTCGTGCACCGGCTGACTGCTGTTGAGCAAAATCTGCTCTTGGATCTGGCAGTTGGCGATGAGCCAGTCGGTCGATTTCCAATCCGATGCGACGGGAATCAAATGTTGCGTCAACTTTGGCCTTAAAGCCGCCATTTCCCATGCGATACCGCCTCCCAGCGAACCACCAATTATGGCAAAAAGCTTCTGAATCTTTAACATTTCCAGCCCTTTCAGGAAGATTTCCGCGATATCGCGCGCGACAAAATCCTTATAGTTTTCGATTAAAAAACCGTCATAACCATTGCCGGGAATATTAAAGGAAATCACGGTATACGTACGCGTATCGATACATTTACCATCTCCTATAATACTGTTCCACCAGCCGTCGTCGCCCGCCACGTGGGAGTTCCCGGTGAGCGCATGATTAACAAGAATTACCGGTGCGCTCTGCAAGGGCAGCCCAAAAAGCTCGTAACTCAACGGAAGATCAAGCGTATGACCCGATTGTGTTTTAAAGTTCTCTATTGAAATTGTTTTCAATTTATCCTATATATATGCCGATTTATGGCGTTTTTGACTGATTTTTCGCGATTTCCAAAGCAAACTTCAGTTGTAATATTGTTATGTAAATACCTGATAGGTTGTTGCGTTAAGACCTCACAGGTTTTAAATACCTGTCAGGTCTGCTTAACCGTTAATAAGCTTTAATTAACGAACACTTCTTTGTCTATAAATGCAAAAGCGGTCTTTAGATCAGTTTTAAGATCTTCAACATCCTCAATTCCTACCGAAAGTCGAATCATATCTCTGGTCACACCGGCAGCCTCCTGGGCGGCATCATCCAGTTGCTGGTGTGTGGTACTTGCCGGGTGAATGATGAGTGATTTAGTATCCCCAATATTGGCCAACAACGAGAAAATCTTCGTTTCATCGGCGACGGTTTTTGCGCTTTCAAAACCTCCCTTTACGCCAAAGGTAACGATGCCACTTTGCTCATTCGGTAAATATTTTTTAACCAGATCACTGTAATCACTGCTTTCAAGTCCGGGATAATTTACCCAAATCACTTCTTCTTGATCCTGCAGCCATTTTGCCAGATTTAAGGCATTTTCGCTGTGTTTTTTCATTCTGATTTCCAGCGTTTCCAGTCCCTGAATGATCTGAAACGCGTTAAACGGACTCAAAGCGGCGCCGTGATCGCGCAATCCTTCCACGCGAACTTTGGCGATAAAAGCCGCTTCGCCCAGCGCATCGTGGTAAACAAGGCCATGATAGCCCTTAGAAGGTTCTGTAAATTCAGGGAATTTTCCACTGGACCAATCAAAAGTTCCCGCATCGATTATAACGCCGCCCAGTGAAGTCCCGTTACCGTTAATGTATTTGGTAAGTGAATGGATCACGATATTTGCGCCATACTTTATGGGATTGAGCAACGCGGGCGAAGCTACTGTATTATCAACAATAAGTGGAATCTTATTTGCTTTCGCGACCGCGGAAATCGCCTCAATATCCAAAACATCCAGTTTGGGATTGCCCAGGGTTTCTATAAAGATCGCACGGGTGTTTTCCGTTATGGCATCATCGAAATTTGAAGCCTCAGAAGGATCTACAAAAGTCGTGTCAATACCGAATCTGGGCAGGGTTACACTCATTAAATTGTAGGTTCCGCCGTATAAACTACTCGAAGAAACAATGTGATCGCCCGCTCTGAGCAGCGTGAGCAAAGCCGTATTGATCGCTGCCATGCCAGAAGCCGTGACCACCGCACCAATTCC
>JBDNGW010000808.1:0-5380 GCA_041689735.1 Leeuwenhoekiella sp.
TGTTTAGTTGGATCATTGAAAAATCCGATATACAGAAAGCCAGTAAGGTAAGGTCGACAAAAGGTCTGAACCTACATGTTTATGGAAGATTGGCAGCTGCTTTTATAACACTAATATTCAACTCTTGATTCGCATTAATAGGTGGGCAGGTGGATAAAGTTTAGTTGTCTTTTTCGCAAATAATTATTAAAAGGGAATCAGTATTTAACCTAAAACTATTTTGATTATGGATTAAAAAAAACAGGGTAATGTTGATGCATTTCCCTGTTCAGTAGTTGCCTGAACCAATTATTCAGGAATGTAAGCAGTATTAACTAATACCAAACAAATTTATGAAAAATTATTTTTATGGGGCAAGGATTCCCACGGGATTGCTCTCACGCAAAAGGTTATTAATTTTGAGGCTGACTATTTTACTCGCCTTTCTATCATCATTCCGGGGCATGCCCTCCAATCCGAATGAATGGGACACAAAGCTTTCAATAGAAAAAGTTCATGCCTTTAAAATCGTTCAGTCGGAAATTCAAGGTACTGTTTCAGACGAATCCGGGGTGCCTTTGCCCGGTGTTTCAATTGTAGTGAAAGGTACTTCAAAAGGTGTTGTGACCGATTTTGATGGTAAATATGTTATTAAGGCATCTTCGGGAGACATCTTGGTTTTCTCATATATAGGGATGAAGGCCCAAGAAGTTCGACTAGATGGTCAAACTAATGTAAACATTACTATGGCGGATGATGCACAGGCTCTTGATGAGGTGGTGGTTACTGCTCTAGGTATTACAAGGGAAAAGAAATCTTTAGGGTATGCGGTTCAGGATGTAGATAATGAACAATTATCTGAGGTAAAACCTGTGAATTTGGTAAATGCATTATCGGGTAAGATTGCCGGTGTGCAAGTCACAAATGCTACTGGTGCCGTGGGTGGTGCTGCACGTATTGTGATCAGGGGACAAAGTTCTTTTACCAATAGCCAGCCACTATGGATTGTTGACGGAACTCCCTTTATCAATTTTAATTCGGATAAGGATCCGATGACAGGAGCAGACTTTGGTAATGGTGCTTTGGATATTGATCCCAGCAACGTTGAATCAATCTCTGTTTTGAAAGGTCCGAATGCTGCTGCACTGTACGGATCAAGAGGTGCAAATGGTGTAATTGTCGTAACCACAAAAAGAGGATCAAAATCAAAAGGTTTTGGTGTTGAAGTTTCTTCTACGATAACTTTTGATGCATTCCCTTATCTTCCTTACTATCAGAACGAGTATGGTGGAGGATCCAACGGAAGTGAGTACTATTGGAATAAGTACAATACTGATAACGGCACAAATTTAACGTACCAGGATTATGCTAAGCAGTTCGGCTATAATTATGTTGATGGAAGAAACGGTGTGAATGATGGTACTCCTTCAAGCTGGGGTCCACGATTGGATGCTGGTCTTATTCTTGATCAATTTACGGGGCCAAATCAGCCATGGGTATCCCGTCCGGATAATGTGAAGGATTTTTATGAAACTGGTGTTACCACAGATAATTCTGTTTCTTTCTCAAAAGCCGGAGATTTGGGCGCTATGAGAGCATATTTTAATGAAAACAGGGTAAAAGGAACCTTGCCTAATACTGATTATCTAAAGAATACAATCGGTTTCAACAGTGATTTAAAATTACATAAGCGCTTAACTTTAAGATCTAACATTACTTATGTAATCAATCAGAGTGACAATATACCGGCACAGGGATATAATGGTGGTGCAGCAAACAGTCCGCAGTCAGGTGTAACGTTCATGCCACGCCAGGTTGATGTTAAACCATTGGAAGAAAACTGGAATACCATTATGGAATCCGGGCTCCCCTATAATTTTGGAGCTGGTGAAACACCAAATCCTTATTTGCAGGCTCATAACACCAACGCCAGGGAGAGAAATCGATTCTACGGAAATGTATCTCTTGATCTTGAAGTTACTGATTGGTTAACACTGAAAGGTCGCGCTGGAACAGATTATTACTATGAGAACAGAAAAAGTAAGATATTGGCGCTTACCTACAGGGCAACTGATGGCACTGGCCTGCAAGGAACATTCAGTGAGGAAAATAGAATGGGATCAGAATCAAACTATGATTTTCTGGCCATGTTTGACAAAGAATTTGGAGATATCAGGATCGATGGAACACTCGGTGCCAACAAGATGGTTGCCAAAAGGGATAACAAAAGAATCTGGGCCAATGATTTGGTAACACCCGACCTGTTTACAATTGGAAATGCAAAAGGAGTACAGGGAGTTAGTCAGTTCGAAAGTATGAAGGAAACACATAGTGTCTTTGGTGCCGTTAATGCATCCTACAAAGATTACCTGTTCTTGGGTGTAACTGGTCGTAACGACTGGAGCTCGACACTACCAGCGAATGAATGGTCCTATTTTTATCCGTCTGCTAGTCTAAGTTTTGTATTTACAGATGCATTTGATATCAAGTCGGACATATTATCTTACGGTAAAATAAGAGGAGGCTGGGCAAGTGTAGGTAGAGATACTAGTCCTTATATGCTGGAGCCAACATATAATCCAATCGGAGGGCTCTGGGAAGGGAACGGCGTATATAGTTTACCGGGTACATTACCTAACCAGATGCTGAAACCTGAATCTTCCAAATCAATTGAGATTGGTGCCGAGTTCAGATTCTTTGATAACATGGTTGGACTTGATATTTCATACTATGATGTAAAGAATCAAGATCAGATTATCAATGTTGTTGTTCCGAATGCATCAGGTTATAATGCTGTAACCATAAATGCAGGAGAAATTCAAAATTCAGGGGTTGAGATTGTATTGAATACAACACCAATAAGAAATACAGATTTCTCATGGGATTTAGATTTGAACTATGCGAAAAACAAAAACATAGTAAACTCACTCTACGAAGATCTTGAGACATACAGGATATCGAGTATGTGGGCATCTTCAATTGAAGCCCGCCCGGGTCAGCAATTTGGTGTTATTATTGGTAATAAAATGCGAACAGATGATAACGGAAATCTTGTGGTCAACGATGCAGGTAGAATACTAAGAGACAATAACCAGGAGCTTGGTAATATTACTCCTGACTGGGTTGGTGGTATAACCAATACATTGAGATATAAGAATATCTCGTTAAGAGTTCTTGTTGATGCCAAGATGGGTGGAGAGTTTGTTTCCGGTACCATTCGCTGGGGAGGTTCTGGCGGAGCACTTGAGTATACAGCTGCTGACAACATCAGGGAAGAAGGACGTATTTGGGATGCCGTTAGAGAAAGTGACGGTCAGCCAAATACTGCCAGGATAAGTGGTGCCCAATGGGTAAGCGATTACTCTAGGACAGTGGACAACTGGGTAATGGACGCTTCATTTATAAAATTGCGTGAAGTGAGTCTTGGATATACTTTGCCTCAAAGCAAGATGGGCAATTTAGGAAACTATTTGAATCAAATGAGATTTTCATTAATAGGTAGGAATCTGGCTATTCTTTACCGCGGCTCTGAAAATATTTATGGAATTGATCCGGAAGTAGGATCCGGAAGTGGTCTTTCTGGACTGGGTTATGAGCAAATGACAATACCTGTGTCGAGGAATATTGGAGCAAGAATTACTTTCTCATTTTAACTCGTATATAAATATATTCAATACAGAAATAATTTAAAATTTGAACAAATGAAAAACATAAGATATATATTACCTTTTGTCATGATCATCTTTTTGGTGGGTGCTTGTACAGAAGATTTTGAAGAGATAAACACAAATCCCAATCTTCCAGTTGCAGTTCCTCTAGCAAACCATCTGGCCGGAACAATGATCGATTTTGATCGTGGGCATATGGCAATCAGCGACGGTGCGATTACTATTAACACCCGGTATGTAGGTGGCAGGTGGGGGAGTCCCTTTGATCCTGATGTTTCCAATACCTATGGGAATATAACAAGCTCCAATTGGGGGGGTATTATACCAACTTGGTTGATCTAAACGACATTATTGCCAAAGCTACAGAAGCTGAAGCTTACAATATGGTGGCTGCCGCGCTTACTTACAGGGCCGAAATTACACAGATTGCCACCGACAGGTGGGGTGATATGCCCTATTCTGAAGCAGCTAAAGCTACTGAGGGTATATTGCGCCCCGCATACGATACTCAGGCTTCGATATATAATGAAATAATCAGTGACTTAAAAACAGCTGCAGATTATTTTAAAGCAGGACACACTGACCTAATTGGCGATGTGGATCCATTCTACAGTGGAGATAAAGATCAATGGCAAAAACTATGTAACTCTTTGCGTTTACGTGTAGCCATACGAATCTCCAATGTGGATGAAGCTGGAGCAACGGCAATAATTTCAGAAGTGTTGGGTAATCCTGATGATTATCCCATCACTGGAGGTGTTGATGACGCTGCAGAGATAACTTATGGCGGGAAAGGTACCAACTATGGTGTTGGCTATTGGTTTTGGATGAACCTACTGGAGCACAGTGGTCCAACAAGTGATCTTATAGAGATGATGAAAGACTATAATGATCCGCGTCTTGAACGAATTTGTTCACCTGCACCTGAACCTGGTCCTAATGGAGAATACAATGGGACTACAGAAATTGGACGTGATCCGTCGATGGAAATTCCAGAGATGTCCTATTTCAACAAGAACTATTATGTTGTCAATAATACAACCGGGCCAAATATTCACTTAAGACACTCAGAGGTGTGCTTTATAAAAGCAGAAATTTACCAGCGTGGATTAGCCAGTGGAAATGCGCAGGCAGCATATGAAGAGGCCGTGGCAGCATCAATGAAAGAAATGTCCATTATGGTGGATGGAACTCCGCAAATCGCGGATGATGTGATTGCAACATATCTCGCAGCTCCGATGACAGCCTGGGGCGGCACCGATCAGGAAAAACTGGAAAAGATATGGAACCAGAAGTGGCTTGCCATGTGTTTTATGGAAAATGAGCCTTGGGCTGAAATGCGTAGAACGGATGTTCCGGAATTTGGAGTAGCAACTGGTTCAACCTATGATGGTCATAACAGACCGCCATTCCGTCTTCCATATCCCTCTGATGAAGAACTGATGAATTCCGAGAATTCTGCCCCATATTTTGAAATACAATATGCAAATGATTACCTATGGGGTGGTCAAATGTGGTGGGATACAAGAACAGGTGTGAATTAATACACTTACATAGTATAAAGATTAGATTAGTCATTTAATTATAGGCTAACTCAAGTTTCGCACCCTATAAAGACTGGTGTTTTGAGGGTAAAAAAAAGAAAAAATGTAGCATATAAACCTTGCTAATCGCTTGATTTTTAAGTATTTTTAAAGTGTAAACAAGAAAATACAAATATGCTACAAAACAAA
>JBDNGW010000809.1:0-4483 GCA_041689735.1 Leeuwenhoekiella sp.
AAATACCAATGCTAATGCAGAGTCTTTTAATGCCAAAATAAAACTATTTAGAGCTAACCTAAGAGGTGTTACTGATGCCAAATTCTTCCTCTTTAGATTAGAGAAACTTTTTAGCTAATCCCCAAGAAATACATGTGACCCAAAAACAACAGGTGGAGGACGCTATAACTACCATCACTGCGGAAGGTTTCCGAGTGCTGGGCGTAGGACAATCTGATTTTAAAGGAACGGATTATCCTAAGACGCAGCAAGAATTTACGTTTACTTTTAAAGGAATAGTTGCTTTTTATGATCCACCAAAAGAGAACATCAATCAGGTTTTGAAAGATTTTGACACCGCAGGAATTTCGGTTAAGATTATTACGGGAGACAATGCTACCACTACTACGGCGATAGCCCGTCAAATAGGCTTTAAAGGTTTTGAGAAAAATATTTCAGGAGATGAACTGCTGAATTTACCGGAGAGCGAGATTCAGAAAACCGTTGAAGATTTTCACGTTTTTACCAGAATGTTTCCGGAGGCGAAATTGAAAATAATCAATGCCTTAAAAGAAAATAAAGAAATCGTCGCGATGATAGGCGATGGTGTAAATGATGGTCCCGCACTTAAAGCAGCCCACATTGGGATCGCCATGGGAACTAAGGGAACCGAGATCGCCAAACAAGCGGCTTCCTTAATACTTAAAGACGATGATCTTTCTAAGTTGGTTGATGCCGTCGCGATGGGAAGAAGAATATATGCGAATCTAAAAAAAGCCATTCAGTATATAATTTCCATTCACATCCCGATTATTTTGACGGTTTTTCTTCCGCTGGCTCTGGGTTGGATCTATCCGAATATTTTTTCGCCCGTGCATATTATTTTTCTGGAACTTGTAATGGGCCCCACCTGCTCCATTATTTATGAAAATGAGCCCATTGAAAAAAACAGCATGCTTCAAAAACCCCGTGCATATACAAGTACTTTTTTCAATATAAAAGAGCTTACCACGAGCGTCGTACAGGGGTTGGTCATCACCGCCGGAACGCTATTTATGTACAAATATGCCGTCGCGCAAGGTTATAACGAAGCACTTACCAGAACGCTAGTTTTTACGGTGCTTATAGCGGCCAACATTTTTTTAACACTGGTAAACCGTTCTTTTTATTATTCGATTCTTACCACAGTGCGATACAAGAACAATCTAGTCACTTTGATTATAGGTATCACAATTTCCATTACTGCCTTATTGCTCTATGTGAAACCTTTATCCGCCTTTTTTGAGTTTGAATCTCCAAATTTTATACAATTATCGATTGCTGTAACCATAGGTTTTATTTCTGTGATCTGGTATGAAGTCGTTAAATGGATGAAGCGGTCAGGAGATAGGGAGCATTAATCTACATAGAATGTTTGTCATTCAGTCCTTGGATCTTCAACTGGTAATTCATCCGGGAGATCAAGTCTGGCGACTCCTATCCGGTTATCGGCCATTCCGTAATACACATCAAAACGATTGGGTTTGCCCAGATCGTCCCGGCGGTCAATTCCCGTGGGAAATACCACATTTGCAATGGTGCCGACTTTTTCTTGTGGCAAAATAGGAGACAAAATCGGCTGGATGGAGCGGTATAGAATCTTTTCGGGATTGTCTTTATCCAAAATCATCATCCCCGCTGAATAACTCAACTGACGTAAATCTTCTGAAACGGGTTTTAGATTGCTTACTCCATGGTATACTATGAGCCAGCCGTGTTTAGTCAAAATAGGAGGCGTACCCGCACCAATTTTTAAGAGTTCCCAGGGTTCTTCAGGAAGTGCCAGCGTCTGGTTGGACACAAATTCCGGCAAATGATAAGGCTTTGCGATCTGTTTATTGATGTTGCAATAGGAAATCCAAATACATTCATGATGATCGCCAATTCTTCGCTTTATTGGTTCTTTCTTGGTTTCTTCGGGTCTTGTTCCGGGGAAAAGAGGTCGATGTAACATTGCCATTGCGGCGTGCTGATGCGGACTGTTAACCGCCAAGGGAAACATACAGGCATCTTTGTTATCGATTCCGTTGAAATCAATGAGTTTATAGGGGGCGAAATTCGCCAGACCCAGACGCTCCCAGTTAAAAAGATCGGTTGATTGTGCCAGGGCAATTCGGGGCCCTTGCCTAGAAAATGCGGTATAGGTCATGATATAGCGTTGCAAGGGTTCTACATACGTAACCCGGGCATCTTCGCAGCCCCCGCCATCGTGGCGTTTTTCATAATCTGCTTCCGGTTGCAGTGCGATTCCCAGTCGTTTTACGCCCACGGGATCGCCGGCAGCATTAAAAAGAACTTTTGCGATACCTATTCGAGAATAATTTCCCTTAGCTACCAAACGTGGAAAGAGATACAGCCCACCATCAGGACCTCTTGTGGCGGCAGGGTTTAGCACACCTTCCACTTCGTTTTCATTGTCCTTTTCAGACTCCATAATCATTCCTAAGCGGTGTAATTTAATGCTCATTTTATTTTGTTAAGCGTTGTTTTCGGGATGGTACTGTGAACCTGGTTTAAGAGCTTGTTCAAACCTGCCCGTCGTGCCTTGGCAGGCAAGTTGTCAAAATAGTTCTGCTGAGCCTGTCGAAGTACTCATTTAGCAGTGCTAAACTCCGTTTTTGACGCCTCGTTTTCTAAGAAAAATCACTGCGCCTGCCTGCCGATAAAGGCAGGCTATCATTCCGAATTTAGGTTTTCAGAGATTCCCTTATATATATCCTACAATTATAGTAAATATTTCTGTCAAAATATTGGTGTAACTATTTGTTTGTCAATTCCCAAATGTGGGAGTTATGTAAGGATTATAAATGATTATGTAAAGTTATAGGCTGTATTATGCAGACCTTTATTCTATCGTTACATTTCTGTAATGGCCTAACATTCGAGGTCAATTTTCCCAGTAATTATAAAGGCAAGTGGATAATTTTGTTCAGTCATCCGGCAGACTTTACACCGGTGTGCACCTCAGAGTTTATGACCTTTGCCAAACGAGAGTCTGAATTTTCAAACCTAAACTGCCAACTAGTGGGACTTTCAATCGATGGCTTATTTAGCCACATTGCTTGGTTGAGGACTATAAAAGATAAGATCGAATTTAAAGGCATGTAAAATATGGAAGTTAAGTTTCCATTGATCGAGGACATCACTATGGAGGTTGCCAAAAAATATGGTATGATCCAACCGGGCGAAAGTTCTACACAAGCGGTTAGATCTGTCTTTTTTATAGACCCCAAAGGAATTGTGCGCGCGTTGATCTATTACCCCCTTTCCATGGGTAGAAATTTTGATGAATTGAAAAGGGCCTTGATTGCCATGCAAACAGCTGACGCATATAATGTCGCCACTCCCGCAGATTGGCAACCCGGAGATGATGTAATTGTACCCCCCGCCGAATCTTGTGGTATGGCCAAAGATAGGATGGAAATGAAAGAAGAAGGTGTCACTTGTTATGATTGGTTCTTCTGCACTAAAAAACTATCCAAGGAGCAAGTTGCGAATCCTCCAAAAAATAAATGAAAGATCATGAAATACTACAGCTCAAAGACAATTAGCGGAACTACCGTTGCAGGTATTCGGCCAAAGGTAGAAGAAGAACTAAAAAAAGAAGGTTTTGGGGTGCTCACCGAAATTAACATACAAGCTACCATGAAAAATAAATTGGGCAAAGATTATTTGCCCCACCTAATTTTAGGTGCATGTAATCCCGTTTATGCTGATAAAGTAATTAGTATAGAACCAACCATAAGCACTATGCTTCCCTGTAATGTAACGCTACGTGAATTGCCAAATGGCGCTGTTGAAATTGCCATTATTAATCCTTCTGCGGCAATGCTTGGGGTTGGAAAAGCTGATTTGGAAACCGCTGCAATAGAGGTTCAAGAAAAATTAATGAACGTTCTAAATAAGATTTAAATTTTTAATCATGGACGCGCACTATTACAATGTAGATATAAATTGACAAAACAATCGCAAGGGCATTCTGTGTTCTACTGAATTGAACGAAAAAAATGGTATTTGTATTGAAGTGGCCACTCCCCCCGAATTTCCCAAGGAAATGGCAGGTATTTGGTCGCCCAAACATTTGTTTGTTGCGGCGGTCAGTGGTTGTTTAATGACCACCTTTTTGGCCATTGCCGAAAATTCCACACTTGATTTTGAAAGTTTTAGTTGTCAGGCAAAAGGAAAGCTGGAAAAGATTGACGATAAATTAGTTATGAGCGAAATCCTACTTAAACCTAGTGTGGTGATTCACAACGAGGTTTACAGAAACAAAGCGATGCGCATTTTAAAAAAAGCGGAAAATGCTTGTTTAATTACCCGTTCCATTAAGGATCTGTTTAGAAATAACCTGCCCATTTCTATGGGTTCTTTTGCCCAGCAACTGCGTTGAAAATACTCGCCATAGCTACGGCTATGTCTGCGTTTTTCGCCTTGTTGATGAACAAAATAACTGCCTATAATTCGG
>JBDNGW010000810.1:0-10119 GCA_041689735.1 Leeuwenhoekiella sp.
CCGAATTATAGGCAGTTATTTTGTTCATCAACAAGGCGAAAAACGCAGACATAGCCGTAGCTATGGCGAGTATTTTCAACGCAGTTGCTGGGCAAAAGAACCCATAGAAATGGGCAGGTTATTTCTAAACAGATCCTTAACATAAAAACCAGTTGTAGTGAAACAGTTAACTACTTTGCTCCTTTTGATTTTTGCTATGTTGCCTTCTTTTCTGCAAGCGCAGGAAACTATTACAAATGAGTCGCTTATCCAGATGAAAGACCTTGGCTTTAGCGATGATGTGATCATTTCAAAGATTAACTCGTCAGACTATAAATTTGAAACCTCGATCGCGGAACTGTCCAAATTAAAAGAAGCCGGAATTTCGCCAGAAATCATATCTATTGTTATGGAAAAATCGATGCAGAACACAAAATCCAAAACAGGGATTTATTATGCAAACGCAAATGGGGAGCAGACCTTATTACAGCCCACCATTTTTTCGGGAACCAGCACTAATAGTGCAGCACAGGTTTTGGTTTCGGGTTTTATAAATTCAAAGGAAAAAGCCACGCTACCTAAGCTGACCTCAAACAATGTAATCAATTCAGCTACACCCGTATTTACGTTTGTTTTTGACGTATCTTCTTCAGGAACTGACAATATGCAACCTCAACAGGGAGGTGGCGACCTGTTCAACTGGTGGTTTAAAACGGCTTCATCACCCAATGAATTCGTACTTATAAAATTAAAGGTTAAGGAGCGGAAAAACCTACGTGAGGTAATTATGGGAAAAAGCAGCGCACTATCTAGCAGCAGTGGAGTTGATCCCCAAGATGCGCTGCCCTTTAATATAAGGGAAATAGAAGGGAATAAATTTGAGGTCACCGCCGAAACGCTAGAACCGGGCGAATATGCTTTCTTTTATCAGGGAAGGGTGCCCGGTGGAAACTCAAATCAGGCGGTTTTTGATTTTTCGGTAAGGTAGGATATTATTATTGAGGTGTGAAATAACTATCATTTTTCCTAGATTTTCAAAAAATAATGACAATAAAAATGGCTTCGACTAAAATCGTGGCCATTTTTTGTTATAGTTAAAGCGCCACTTCATTCTTCGAAATATATCTTTAATTTATAAGTAAAACTCGCTATACCGAAAATTGGCAGCGTGTTTTTTCTGACCATTCTCGATCCAATTGAAGCAAAACAGAAAAAACAGTTTTCAAAGACTGAAAACTGTTTTTTAAACAAACACTTCGATATTCTGAATTTATTGGAAAATCACATTATACCAATTTATAGTTCTAATGAAAACCTGAAACAAGTTCAGGTTAATGAAAATTGAGCTTTTTAAAAGCAGTATTTATGCTTGGTGCATAACCTTAGAATTTCAAATTTTCAAGCCAACAATTTGACTTAAACCTCTTGCATCCTTACAATCTTATTCTGATGACTGATGGACTCTTGGTGAATCACCTTGAATACTTTGAGGATAAATTCTTCGCTCAGGTTATGTTGTTCACCTTCCAGGATCATTGCTCCCAGAATCTCGTTCCAACGTTTTGTCTGTAAGATCGCTACGTTATTCTTTGTTTTAAGTTCTCCTATAGCGTCCGCGATTTTCATGCGTTTGCCCATGCTTTCAATGAGTTGGTGATCTATCACGTCTATCTGGGTACGCATTGTGCTCAATTTATTATTAAATTCCATAGCGGTACCTATCTCTTTTCGGATCTTAAGATCGTTCATGATCTCAACCAGTTTTGCAGGTGTGATCTGCTGCTTGGCATCGCTCCACGCATTGTCTGGATCGTAATGGGTCTCTACCATGATACCGTCATAGTTAAGGTCAAGTCCGGTCTGGCAAAGGTCAAAAATAATATCCCTACGTCCTGCAATATGCGATGGATCAAGAATAAGTGGCAAATCTGGGAATTCATTTTGCAGATCTATAGGTAATTGCCACTCGGGATTATTCCGGTAACGGGTTTTCTCATAGGTAGAAAAACCGCGGTGTATCACGCCCAGGTTTTTGATGCCCTGCGTGTAAAAACGCTCTACAGCGCCCAACCATAAAGCCAAATCTGGATTTACGGGATTTTTAACAAGCACGGGCTTATCCGTACCTTTTAGGGCCTCGGCGATTTCCTGTACAATAAATGGGGAAACGGTGGTACGGGCGCCTATCCATAATATATCAACGTCATGCTTGAGGGCGAGATCCACGTGGTTTGCGTTGGCAACCTCCGTTGTGATGAGCATTCCTGTTTCTTCTTTCGCTTTTTGAAGCCATTTTAAACCTAAAGCGCCCACTCCTTCAAACATACCCGGGCGGGTACGTGGTTTCCAGATCCCGGCACGCAGCACGGTCGCATCTGTATCTTTGAGTTGGTGCGCGATTTTAAGTACCTGCTCTTCGGTTTCCGCACTGCAAGGACCAGCGATCACTAATGGATGATCAAGGTTAAAGGCGTCCAGCCAGTTTCTAAGTTCTTTCGTGTTTTCCATAATAGTATATATTTGCGGCTTTCTGCCTGTTAAGAAATTCCTTTAAGGATTGATTTTATGTGATTTGCGTTTTTCATTTCAGTATAAATGGCCTCATAATCGTCTGCTTCAAGAAAATCCCTAAAGTTGCTGAGGTTCTGTATATATTCTGAAAGCGTCTCGAGCACATGCTCTTTATTTTCTTTGAAAATGGGCGTCCACGTGGCTGGATTGCTCTTGGCCAGTCGCACCGTAGAGGCAAAACCACTGCCGGCCATATCAAAGATGTCTTTCTCGTTTTTTTCTTTTTCCATCACCGTTTTTCCAAGCATAAAGCTGGAAATGTGGGAGAGGTGCGATACATAAGCGATATGCTTATCATGCGATTTGGGATCCATATAGCGCATGCGCATCCCCAGGGCATTGAACAGGGAAAGCGCTTTTTCCTGTAATTTAAAGGCGGTTTTTTCCACCTCGCAAATAATCATTGTCTTTCCACTGAACAAATATTCAACCGCCGCTGTGGGCCCTGAAAATTCAGTCCCGGCAATGGGATGTGCAGCAAGAAAATTTCGGCGTTTATCATGTGTCGCCACTGCTTCGCACAGACTGCTTTTAGTAGAACCCATATCAATTACCAGCGTTTCCTCTCCCACCGCGTCAAGCACCGGAGAAAGAAACAGATTGACCTGATCTACGGGAACCGCAACAATAACCAAATCTGCCTTATACAGATCTTCAAGCCCGGCGGAATGATGGATCACTCCCAGCCCAACAGCTTCTTCCAAATGGTTTTTACTGGAGTCAATGCCATAAATTTCGGCATTTGGCAACAAGCGTTGCAAATCCCGCGCCAGCGACCCACCAATAAGGCCGATACCCATGATAAATATGTTCTTAAATTCTTCCAATTTTAGTATTATTGTTTATTCCTATTACTATTTTTATTCGACCGGGGCTTCGGTACACTCCTCGTTCCTCGGAGCACTCAGCCACCTGCATTTTTCGGTACACTCCTCGTTCTTTGGAGCACTCAGCCACCTGTACTTTTCGGTAAACTCCTCGTTCTTTGGAGCATTCAGCCACCTCATTTCGGTACATTCCTGCTTGGTCGGAGCACTCAGCCACCTTCATTTCGGTACACTCCTCGTTCCTCAGAGCACTCAGCCACCTCATTTCGGTACACTCCTCCTTCGTCGGAGCACTCAGCAATATGTGCTTTTCGGTAAACCACTTATTCTTCGAAGCACTCAGAGCCATTTGTATTTTTACACTTTAAATACGTCAACTTCAAAAAAGCTTTTATTTATTTGACCCGGGGCTTCGGTACACTCCTCGTTCCTCGGAGCACTCAGCCACCTGTACTTTTCGATACAAACCTGATTCTTCAGGGCATTCAACCACCTGGCTTCGGCACACTTATCACAGACCTGACAGTTTTTTAAAACCTGTCAGGTCTTCGTTCAAACCGCAGCGAGGTAGCACGAATCCTAGGAGTTCCCCCTTCGGGGGTTAGGGGGAAAACCTACTTATCGCTTCCCCTATTTTTTCTTCGGTCACGCAAAGCGAAAAGCGGATATATCCTGCTCCCTGATCACCAAAAATCGTCCCCGGGGTGATAAAAACGCTCTTTTCGAGCAATATTTTGTCTATAAAAGCTTCTGCATCGCCAGCGTTTTTCGGCAATTTTGCCCAGATAAACATTCCGGTAGCTTTTTTATCAAACGTGCATCCCAATTTTTCAGCCAGTTGCCAGACCAATTCCCGGCGTTTTTCATAGGTTTTATTCAATTTTTTAAACCAGTCATCGCCTTCCTGTAACACGGCGACCGCGCCCTTTTGGATTCCGTAGAACATCCCGCTGTCCATATTACTTTTTACCTTTAAAATGGCATTGAGATAAACTTCTGCCCCCACGACCATGCCCACGCGCCAACCGGCCATGTTGAATGATTTGCTGAGACTGTTCAGTTCCAGCGCCACTTCTTTTGCACCCGGCGCGGCGAGAATGGAGCGCGGGTTGTCGTTTAATATAAAGCTATATGGGTTATCATTTATGACCAGTATATTGTTTGCTTCCGCGAAAGCGATCAATTCCTCAAAATCTTTCGCCGAAGCAGTGGCGCCCGTGGGCATATGCGGGTAATTAACCCACATAAGTTTAACACCCCTAAGGTCTCTTTCTGCCAGTTTCTTATAATCGGGTAACCAGTTATTTTCTGTGTTCAGTTCGTAATAAATGGGTTTCGCCTCCAGTAAATTGGTCACCGATGTATAGGTGGGATAACCGGGATTAGGGATCAAAACCGCATCCCCCGCATTTAAAAACGCCATACTTATGTGCATAATCCCCTCTTTTGAGCCCATTAATGGCAGCACTTCAGTTTCCGCATCCAGAGTAACGCCATATCGTTTTTTATAGAAGGAAGTTATGCCGGCGCGTAATTCCGGTATCCCCTTATAGCCTTGATATTGATGCGCGGGGCCATCTTGTAAAGATTGAGTAAGCGCTTCTATAACCTGCGGTGGCGGCGCAAGATCTGGACTGCCTATTCCCATATTTATGATGGGTTTGCCCGCGTCCTGCAGCGCCCGTACTTCTTTGAGCTTGCGCGAAAAATAGTATTCTGTGGTCTGTTCCAACCTGTTTGCTGTCGCGATCATTTCTTTTTATTTTTATATTCTCCCAGCACTTCAAACCTTCTCGCCATAATGCCCAGTAATTTTTTTGCTTTTTCAAAATGGGAGTACTTATTGAAGGTCACATCCACAAAAAAGGAATACATCCAAGGGGTTTCTATAATGGGAAGCGATTGTATTTTGGTCAGGTTGAGCCGGCAATCACTCATTACATTGAGCACTGCGGCCAGACTTCCCCTTTTATGGTCTGTCAAAAATTTGACCGAAGCTTTATCTGGTGTCTCCGTATCGGTGCGGCCATTGGTATTCAGCACAAAGAAGCGGGTCGCATTATCCTTAATCGTTTGCATATCCAATGCGATGATCTCCAGTCCGTAGATTTTTGCCGCAATGGTACTGGCAATAGCGCCCACGCCTAAAGCTTTTTCATCCATAACACGTTTTGCAGCACCAGCGGTATCATCGTCTTCTACAAGTCTAATGTGTTCTTTTCCCTTAAAAAACTCGCGGCATTGCAATAAAGCCATAGGGTGCGACCAGACTTCTTTAAGATCATCTAATTGTTGACCGGGCAGTACCATGAGATTTTGGCTTATGGGCAGGTAATATTCGCCCTCAATGTTCAGTTTATACTCATCAATGAGCGCATAATTGGATATGATACTGCCGGCGATACTGTTTTCTATCGCCATTACCGCATCTGTGCTTGTACCTGAAAACAAGCTGTTTACGACTTCCTGAAAAGAACGGCATTCTAAAATCGCCACATCTTCCTCAAAAAAATCCTGTGCCACTTGATGGTGAAAAGAACCTTTTATTCCCTGTATTGCAACTATATGCTCCAATGTTTCTGTTATTTGTTTTTTCGCTTTCGCGGAAACTAAAAAGGTCCCGATTATATATCGGGACCTAACTATTATTTACTAAACGTTATATTATAGTGATCCCGCCTCTTTTCCAAAGAAAAAGAAGTAATAACGGTTCCAAAAGTAACGTAGGTTGAACATTTTCTATTTATGAAATGCTAAAGTAAAAAAAATATTGATAAAGCTTTTTAAATATTGTGATTATTCTGAATATTTAACACATTCTCTGTTTGAATAATCGTTTTTTGATTTATATCGGAAAATATGTTGTTCTTTTGAAGATATCAAAATTCAAATTCCTTGTAATTGACCTTATTTATATATTTTTGAAACACACAGCCCTTACAAATAAACTAGCTCGAATGCGTATCATATATGTTAAGATCCATGAAAACATTGAGAAAGCATGTCTATAGCCGTTTCTGAAGTCTCTAAGAACTATGGCGGGCAACAAGCGCTACAGGCTGTCTCTTTTTATATCGCAAAAGGTGAGATAACCGGCTTTCTAGGCCCTAATGGTGCTGGGAAGAGTACCATGATGAAAATACTTACGGGCTATCTTGCCCCTTCGGCGGGCGTTGTGCAGGTAAATGGATTTGATATTTCCACCCATAAGAGAAAAGTACAAAAAAGTGTGGGCTATCTGCCCGAAAACAATCCGCTGTACCTCGATATGTATGTGCGTGAATATTTAAAATTCAACGCTGCGCTGCACCGGTTAAAAAACCCTGCTATCGAAGACCTTATTGAACGTACCGGACTGGGACCGGAAGCTCATAAAAAAATACAGGCCCTGAGCAAAGGCTATCGCCAACGGGTGGGCCTCGCTGCTGCGCTGTTGCACGATCCAGAAGTACTTATCCTGGATGAACCCACTACCGGGCTGGATCCTAACCAGCTGGTAGATATTCGCAACCTCATAAAAACAGTGGGGCGGGAAAAAACGGTACTTTTATCCACACATATCATGCAGGAGGTTGAGGCCATTTGTGATCGTGCCATCATTATAGATAACGGCATTATCGTGGCAGATAAGCGACTTAAAGAACTTCAAGAAGAAAAGGAGCAGATACTTGTGGTAGAATTTGATTATCGTGTTGAAGAGGTTGCACTGCAGAAGTTGTCCCATGTCAATTCAATAAAGAATACCACGCGTTTTAGTTATGAGATCCTTTTTGATACCAAAAAGGATATGCGCCCCGCTGTTTTTGACTTTGCCCACGATAACGGACTGAAAATCCTTCAGCTAAATAAGAAAAACACTACCTTAGAATCCCTTTTCCAAGACCTTACAAATAACCAATAGTCACTTATGGTATTATACTATTTTGCCGGTTTTTTTATCCTTATTGCTTTATTGCCCCTTGTGAACATTAAACACTGGACCGTACGCGGTTGGGATTATGTAAGGGTACAAACAAGCTTTTTACAGGCGCTGAACCTCTTACTTATTTTTGCATTTTCTTATCCCGAAAGTGAATGGCAGTGGGGGCTGGTCATAGGTCTAATTGCAACATTAACGCTTCAGATAATTATTGTTATCCCGTATTCAAAGATCTACCCGGTAAAGCAAAAACAGCTGAAAAACCAGGATAATATGCGGAAATTAAGCTTGATTACCGCAAATGTGTTTCAGGATAATACACAATATGATAAATTTTGTTCCATCATCTCCAAAGAAGATCCAGATATATTCCTTACGATGGAATCTGACTAGAAATGGGAACAGGCGCTCGATCGTTTTGAAAAGGACTATCCCTACTCTGTAAAGGTTCCCATTGATAATTATTACGGAATGCACCTCTACTCCAAATTTAAACTCAGCGACACCCGTGTAGAATATATGATTGAGGACGATGTGCCTTCCATTTTTACAAAAGTGCATTACCGCGATGGTGTACCGCTGCACCTAATTTGCGTGCACCCCGCACCGCCCAGCCCCACCGAAAATGAAACCTCTAAGGAGCGGGATGCAGAACTGCTACTGGCTGGGAAAAAAGTACGCGAACTCAACGCGCCCATAATCGTATGCGGTGACCTCAACGACGTGGTGTGGTCGCGGATATCAAGGCTTTTCAGAAAAATGACCGGTCTTATTGATCCACGTATTGGTAGAGGGCTCTACTCTACATTTCATGCAGAGTATTGGTATTTACGCTTTCCCATAGACCACATGTTCCATTCTGAAGATATATGCATTGATTCCATGCGGCGGCTCGATTATTACGGCTCAGACCACTTCCCCATGTACTTTTCATTTTGGGTAGAAAATGGTGTAGATGCAGACACAGAGCCAGATCTTAATGAAGAAACTAAAGAGGAAATAGATGAGAATATCGAGGAGGGCATACAACAACATTGAGCGTTGACTCCAATGGTTCTCCTGAGTGTAATGTATATTATATGATAGCAAGTGAAAAATATATTAATGTTAGAATATGAAATGAATACTCAAATCCAAAATTGAACTTATTCCCTCGCTAAAAACCCAGGGTATAGTTGGCTATCCCATAAAGCCCTGATAATAAGAATTTGCAAAAGCGCTGCACTAATTTACTGATAGGTAGAGATTTCAGTATTAATAAAGCTTTCACATAAGCTTACGGAGTTTTAACTACGGGCATTGAAATTTTACTATACATTTGATTCCAATTTCAAACATAAAATTTATTATGAAAACCAACAAAATAATTATGTTAGCCATGCTTTTTATAAGTGTAGGCCTTTTTGCACAGAACAAAAAAGATAAAAGAGTGATTGCGGCAGCTGATCAGGTAAAGAGCACATTAATTGAAAAAGATGCTGGAATTCAGAAGTTTATCGACGATTCTAAAGCCTATGTGATTTTTCCCAAAGTGGGAAAAGGAGGTTTTATTGTAGGCGCTGCCTCAGGTAACGGCGTAGTTTATCAAAACGGACTAATGATAGGAATGGCCGATGTTAAAAAATTGGACATTGGACTTCAAGCCGGTGGAAAAACCTTTAGTGAGATCATTTTCTTTCAAGATGATAAATCATTTGATCGCTTTAAGGATGACGATTTTGAATTTACCGGAAATGTTTCTGCGGTGATGCTACAAAGTGGCGCTGCAGCAGATGTAAATTACCGCGAGGGCGTTGCCGTATTTATTTTGCCAAAAGGTGGCCTTATGGTAGATATTTCGGTAGGTGGCCAAAAATTTGAGTATACCCCGATGAATTGATCTTTAAGTTTTTATAAACCTAATTTAAGGTTTTAATGTTTTGCACGACATTGCTCCCGTAAAATATTAAAACCCTTTTTTTTTGGCATAAATTGGTCATTTTGATCGAAAATCAGCTAAAGACTTCAATAAATCTACTTATATATTTTAACCAACTTCTAATCGCTACCTTCAAATAGGACAAATAAATTTCAGTTTTCGAAATGAACCGGAATTAGGTAATTATTATTGATATTATTATTACTATTTTTATTGTTATTCGTACTCCACGGCTTCAATCTGTAGTTTCCGCTGCTCTTGGCTCAATTGAAGAATGGCTTCCTCGCCTGCTTTTTTACCAGTTAGCACTTTGGCAATGGGAGCGATAAAGGCAATCTTGTTTTTTTTAACATCGGCTTCATCCACACCCACGATCTGTATTTTAACAGGTTTGGTATTTCCACTGATACTATAGGTTACCCAGGCGCCAAAACGTATTTCCTCATGATTCTGATTCACTGTCTCTAGCACGCGCGCTGCGTTGAGGCGGGTTATGAGCAGATTGGGTTTCCCGTTGAGCATGGCCATTGCACGGCGGCGCTCACGATCATCTTCTTCCTCTAAATTTGCTATTTCGGCTTCAATCTTAGCCCGTTCCTGATGAAGTTCTTGCAGTCCGTTTGGCGTTACGTAATTTGTAGCACCGTCCGGAAGCGCGGCTCGTGGCGGTATTATGGGCGCTTCTTCCTGATCATCTTCCTTTACAAATCCCCTGCTCATAACGTGATTTTTTATAACTAAAGAAGATAGGTTATATTCCGAAGTTAATCGGGTAGGAGAAACGGGATTAGTTCCCGTTTCGACCTCCCACACCACCGTACATACGGTTCTCGTATACGGCGGTTCCTTGCTTTGACATCCTTTGGATGTACAGATGTTGTTTTCAGTTATCCCGTTGGGTAATA
>JBDNGW010000811.1:0-2372 GCA_041689735.1 Leeuwenhoekiella sp.
ACGGTAGGATAAGGCACTATCTGGCCAGGTTCAGGAGGAAGGGCAAGTGCTACAGCAAGGCCAGGCACATGATGGAAAAATCATTGAAACTGCTCATGTTGAAGCTAAACAATGAGCTACCTATATTAGTTTAACAATACCTTATTTTTAATTTATTCTAATAGTTAAAGTTATGTGCTATTTGCACAGTGACCACTGAAACAGTAAATGAAATTTCGTAGGATTTTCAGAACTACCGGGAAAATGAATTATGCCCTTTGTCATAAAAAAGAAAGTTTTTTTGCATACGGAATGATGTTTGATCTTTATTATTTAAATATTCTTTAAACTTCAACAAAATGAAGAAAATTATACTTTTTACTATTTCTCTTTTGGGTTTTTTCCTTTTGACTTCTGCTTTCAAAAATGTTTCTGAGAACTTTTTTCAAATTGGCTCAAAAACATGAAACCTTAAATCTGCTGAAATCGCCAACGAGTCATACGATATTAATTCGAAATTTGAACTTGATTTTATAAGTGATGAAAACAATCTTTCTGAAGCTAAAACATTAATATATCTCTCTTTGACTAGTTCGACTACGTATAAAAATTGCAGATGGTATTTACGAAATGTCCTCAGCATCTTTATCTGATCGAGAACCATATCGTTTCAATGGATCAGTATTTATAAATGGAAAAGAAATAAAAATTTTGAATGGAACTTTTTCTGTAGAAAAGGCAAATGAGACTATTTCAGTTCACATGATTTTTAAATTAGTTAATGGAGATATACTTAATGGAATTTATAATGGTGAATTTGCCTCTGTTGATAGAAGTACAAACTACAGAAAATAATTGTTTGGATAGAATTCTAGATTTATATGGCAAATAATTTGTTATCATTCATTCGTGACTCATTCTAAAAACGTATCCTTTTCTTATTTTTAAGTAATACGTAATATAAATGATGAAAAGGCATTACATGTATACTAATGAATAACTACGCTTTAAGATTTTAATAACAATAAACCCACTATGTCCTACACAGATAAAATGCTCCGCGATGACGCGCTAAAAGGAAAATCAATCGTGGTTACCGGTGGCGGCAGCGGACTCGGAAAAGCGATGACCAAATACTTTATGGAACTGGGCGCAAACGTGGCGATCACTTCGCGCAATTTGGAAAAACTAAAAGCTACCGCCAGCGAACTCGAAAAAGAAACTGGTGGCACGTGTCTGCCCGTGCAGTGCGACGTTCGCGATTATGACCAAGTGGAAGCGATGCGGGAGCAGTGTGTAAAGGAATTTGGTAAAGTGGATGTGCTGCTGAACAATGCCGCCGGTAACTTTATCTCCCCTACGGAACGGCTTTCGGCGCACGCCTTTGATGTGATCATTGATATTGTGCTAAAAGGGAGCAAAAACTGCACTTTGGCCTTTGGCAAACATTGGATTGAATCGAAACAGGAAAAATCAACTATTTTAAACATTGTGACCACCTACGCGTGGACGGGTTCGGCATATGTGGTTCCCAGTGCGACCGCCAAAGCCGGTGTACTTGCTATGACGCGTTCGCTGGCGGTGGAATGGGCGAAATACGGCATCCGCAGTAATGCGATCGCGCCTGGCCCATTTCCAACGAAAGGCGCTTGGGACCGTTTATTGCCAGGCGATCTTAAAGATAAATTTGACTTGTCCAAAAAAATACCGCTTCGCCGTGTGGGCGAACATCAGGAATTGGCCAACTTAGCTGCCTACCTCGTTTCCGATTTTTCAGCCTATGTAAACGGCGAAGTGGTGACCATAGATGGCGGGGAATGGTTGGAAGGCGCGGGACAGTTCAACATTCTTCAAGATATCCCTGAAGAACTTTGGGATCAGTTGGAAGCCAAGATTAAAAGTAAGAAGAAATCTTAAGTATTTGGAATCGTAAAAATTTCGAAGTTAATATTGCGTGCTTAAAACGTGTGATTTTGGTTCCGGTTTAACCTAGCATTGCTTATTTCGGATTAAAACTAGATATAATTGGGAACAGGATCGGCTCCTTCCCTTTCGGGAAGGGCTGGAGCTGGAACCGGGATCGATTCCCTTACGTTCTTGCATCCGATGAGGAATGAGAGAAATGTATAGGGTTAGGAACTGGATTTTCATTAAAAGAACTGCCGGAAAGTACTAGAAACCTCCTTTTTTCCATACATTTTTATCTTTTCCTTTCTAAAAAATTCATACTCCTTCTTTATAACAAAATGCATTAAGTACATGACAAAAATGAGAATACATTTATAACATCTTGTTTTAGAGCATTTAAGAAAAGCCCCATAAGATGATCCAGTCCATATTTAAATATACTTTTCGCCTTCCTTCCATGTTTTTTTATGGGTATGGGCTTTATA
>JBDNGW010000812.1:0-3002 GCA_041689735.1 Leeuwenhoekiella sp.
AGATTTCCGATCTGACCTGCAAGGTGTTGTTTTTTCGAGGAACGAGATAAAACCTCGTTGTAGGTCTAAGCTGAAATGACTGATTTCAAAAGTAAGAACCGAATTAAAACAGCATTCTTCAATCAAAAATTGTCATTCTCGATACGATTTTTTGCAAAAATCACTCGAATTGACAATTTCCACAGTTTTATAATTTTTATGAACCAATTTCAGAATAATCTGAAGATTTTTCCCCACTAGTGCATGTATAAGAAAATATACATTCAATTCATAAGGATTTTATAACTTTCCCTAAAGTCATTTTTATGAAATTATGGCCCATTTTCTTATTGTTTTTACCCGTTTTTGGTCAAAATGCACCAGAAAGTACGGTTTTCCTTTTTGATATTCAGCGGGCGCAGCGGGATATTTCATTTAGCAACGGTAGGGATGTTTCACAAAATGAGGGTTATAACAACCAACCTTACTTTTATAATGACAATCAGTTAATATATGCTCGCAACCGCGATGGGCAAACAGATATTGCGCTTTATGATATCGCTAAGGACAGCACGGTTTTTTTAAGCGAAACCCCTTCTGGTTCCGAATTTTCGCCTACACGCATTCCAGATTCGGAAGACGTTGCCGCAGTTCGCCTGGATGAAGATGGAACTCAGCAATTGTATACCTATTCTTTCGACGATTCCATTCGATTGTTATCGCCT
Source organism: Leeuwenhoekiella sp. (assembly GCA_041689735.1). Lineage (GTDB taxonomy): Bacteria > Bacteroidota > Bacteroidia > Flavobacteriales > Flavobacteriaceae > Leeuwenhoekiella. The sequence continues at coordinate 705 of JBDNGW010000812.1, forward strand.
GCCAAAGTGGGTTATTTTGATTTTTATTCGGCAGAACAAATCCTGGCTGCGGTGGTCAATCCTAGCGGAATGAACCTGTATTTTATGGATTTGAAAACTCAGAAAGACAGTTTAATCATTACTAATGTAGGCCGTGGCGTGCGCAAAATTCCAAATAGCAAACTCATGAGCTATACGCTGGTAAATGAAAACGGCGATCTAGATATTTATATGCTTGATGTGGGCGAAAATATGACGAGTTACTTTATCTGCACGCTGCCCATAGGCATACAAGATTATATATGGCTGAACAAGAGCGAAATATTGATAGGCAGCCGCAACCAACTCTTTATCTACGATACTACAGGCGAGGCAGAATGGATAAAAGCCGCTACTTTGGAAACTGATGGTTTGCAACAAATTACACGTCTTGCGGTAAGCCCTAGTGGTAAGCATATCGCTGTAGTGGCAGAAATCCCCAAATCTTGAGGATAAAAGGAAAGAGAACTATAACTTTTTTACTGATCTTTTCCCAGTTTTTGGGGACTTCGTTATGGTTTGTGGGTAATATCAGTATTCCGCAGCTTCCCATTCCCGAGGCTCAAGATTCTGCTGCAGTGGCTAATGCGCTCGCGGCGGTGCAGTTTGGTTTTATTTTGGGTACACTTATATATGCCTTTTTGCTTATAGCAGATCGGTTTTCCCCGTCGCGGGTTTTTATGATAAGCGCATTATTAGCGGCGGCATGTAATCTTGGTCTGCTCCTGCCCCACCCCGATTTTGATATTATTTTAAGCTTTCGGTTTTTGACGGGATTCTTTTTGGCTGGGATTTATCCTGTGGGTATGAAGATCGCGGCAGATTATTATGAAAAAGGGTTAGGAAAAACGCTTGGCTATCTTGTGGGCGCGCTCGTTTTGGGAACCGCTTTTCCACATTTTTTAAATAGTCTGGGAATGCAGTTCGATTATGTAAAAATTACCTTAATCACTAGTTTTTTGGCCATTTTGGGTGGCTTATTGGTCGGTATTATAATTCCTGACGGGCCTTTTCGGAAGAAACAACGGGTTTTTAAATGGAATGCTTTTGCATTTCTTTTTAAGGATACTGGATTTAGGAAAGCCGCTTTCGGTTATTTTGGCCACATGTGGGAATTGTATGCTTTTTGGGCATTTTTACCCGTTTTTATCCATTTCTATAACGCACAACATTCCACAGATCTTAACGTATCGTTTTGGTCATTTCTGATAATTGCCGTTGGCGCTGTTTCCTGTGCTGCTGGTGGACATTTAAGTGTTAAATGGGGAAGCAAAAAAGTCGCTGGTGTATCGCTTACGCTTTCTGGATTTTGTTGCTTGATTTCTCCAATTGCAGTTATGCTCCCATCTTCGTTTTTCGTTGCGCTCATGCTGCTGTGGGGTGCGGCAGTGGTTGCCGATAGTCCGCAGTTTTCAAGAATGGTTGCCGTCAACACCACCCGCGAAACCCGTGGCAGTGCGCTTACGCTGGTAAACTGTCTAGGTTTTGGCATCAGTGTGGTTAGTATCCAACTTTTGGGACATTTGCCCGAATCTTTTTCGATACAGTATGGCTATTTGATTTTGGCAATCGGACCACTTTTTGGGTTGTGGAAAATGGGTGTTTTTAGGTCAAAAATGGATTAAAATGCCTTTTTTTGAATAATTCCCACTATTCTTTTCCCCTTTTCAACTCTTCCTCATCCACATGTTTTTCGAGTAATCGTAATACTTTTTCGCTTACCGGATGCGGTTTCTGTTCTGCTGCCCGTATGGGTTCGTAGGTTAAGGTAGCCGAAAAAGGAAAATGATCTGAACCCATATAATCCCATACTTTAATTTTATCGACACGAAACTGCTCAGAGGCAAAAACCTGATCTAATGGCCAACGCATAAAAAATAGGTTTGCATCAAAGGTATTGTAAAAGCCGCGCCCTTTTCTTACCTCCAGCAATCCCGAAATCTCTTGAAAAAGAGCGACATTCTGTGACCACGCAACTTCGTTAAAGTAGCCAATGACGACAATTGGCCGTTTCTCATCAATAAGTGTCAAGGCGGTCCTGATCATCTCTAGACCACGGTCTGAACTTGAGCTTTTGTGTTGTGGATCTGGTGGTGTGGGATGTATGGCATATAAAAGAATCGTAGTGCCATCTGGCAATATAAGTTGGGTACTGATCGAAGGGATATTTCCCTCTACACGATAGTTCACTTGAGAATCTTTCATTTCCAATTTTGAATACAGCAACATTCCGTAGGTGTTATCTAAAGGTACCTGTACTTTATATTTATATTTTGCGCC
>JBDNGW010000813.1:0-5091 GCA_041689735.1 Leeuwenhoekiella sp.
CCGAATTATAGGCAGTTATTTTGTTCATCAACAAGGCGAAAAACGCAGACATAGCCGTAGCTATGGCGAGTATTTTCAACGCAGTTGCTGGGCAAAAGAACCCATAGAAATGGGCAGGTTATTTCTAAACAGATCCTAAAGCGAAAAAAAACAATATCAGACGGAAAGCTTTTAATTTCATAATAGTTCGATTTGTAATTGATTTGACTTTATTTTGTGGTAAATATTACCATTTTCCACCGCTATTTCCGTTAACCAGTGTTAACGAGTGTTAAGCGAAAAGTTCTGGCCGAAGAATTCCCAGTATATTTGAGCCATGCAAAACCGCAACTATCACGCGATCCTTTATTTTATTGCCAGCGTCATCGCAATCACGCTCGCGATACAGGTTTATTGGAACTATAAAAACTATCAAGCCGGAAAACAGCAGCTAAAAAACGAAATGCAGATAAGTCTCGACGCTGCCCTCGACAATTATTACGTTGATCTGGCCGCCGAGAATACAATTGGATTTGCGTTGAAAAATAATTCAACTGAAAATAAAGCGAAACTTGATAGCTTGATAAGAGTAATAGATCTATCCCACCAAGGCTTAAAGGGTCTGGACAGTCTTGATTCTACCAAAATAAAGGAGATTATGATTTTTTCAGGATCTCAAATTTCCAATATGGACACCTTATTCGGTCAGATCAAAGTGCCACAAGAGGAAAGGATAAATGCCATTAAACATTTTTTAAATGGAAAAGAAACCGATTCCCTCAACAACCTGGCAAAGCTCACCTCAAAAATAATTTTGTCAATTACAACCGATACGCTGAATCTCACGCGTTTAAACCATTATATAGAAGAACAATTAAAACAAAAAAATCTATCACTTGCTTATGGATATATTTTTAAAAACAACTCTGGTGACACGCAAAATTTCAATAAGGAGCTAGCTAAAGCTCCAAATGAACATACAAGCTCAAAATCGGCCTATCTTCCGAAAAAGAGCGCGTTCAACTTATACTATAATGATCCCACATTCACGATTCTCAAACGCAATCTCGTGGGCATCCTCCTTTCCACGCTCTTGATCGCTGCTGTGATCGCTTGCCTGCTCTTTTTACTACGCATCATCAACCAACAAAAACAGCTTGCCGAACTGAAGAATGACCTTATCAACAATATTACCCACGAGTTCAAAACTCCCATTGCGACCATTCATGTTGCACTTGAGGGAATCACTCATTTCAATGCCGAAAATGACCCTAGAAAAACCAAAAACTATATAGAAACCTCCAATCTTCAACTGGAAAAATTAAATACCATGGTCGAAAAACTGTTGGAAACCGCCACGCTTGACGGGGATAGTTTAAAGTTGAAAAAGGAAGAAACTGACTTGGTTCAGTTGCTTAAAAACCTGATCAAAAAACATCAATCCCTTGCTCCTCTAAAAGTATTTGAAACGCCAGACTTTCCAAAGCAATTGATAGTGGTTGCAGATGCTTTTCACTTGGAAAATGCTTTGAACAATATCGTTGATAACGCAGTAAAGTACGGTGGAAACCTTATAAAACTAACTTTAAAGGATGAAAATCGAGCAGTATTAATCACTGTTGAAGACAACGTAAATACGCTTACTTCCGCGCATGCGCAGCACATTTTTGAGAAATTCTATCGCGTACCTCAAGGAAATACGCATGATGTAAAAGGTTTTGGAATAGGACTGTATTACACAAAAAAAATCATCGAAAAACATGGAGGAGCGATTACTGTAGAAATTAATGGTAAAACAACCTTTAAAATAAATCTGTCCCATGTCTGAAAAAATTTCCATTCTACTTGCCGAAGATGAACCCGCCCTGGCACAGATTGTCAAAGAAAGCCTAGAAACCCGTGATTTTGTCGTATTTCTGGCCGAAAATGGCCTACAGGCAATGGATATTTATAAAACTAAAAAGCCGCAGGTTTTGGTGCTCGATGTGATGATGCCGAAAAAGGACGGTTTCACTTTAGCCAAAGAAATCAGGCGGGAGGACACACAAACCCCTATTATTTTTCTTACCGCAAAATCACAGACCAGTGATGTGGTGGAAGGCTTTGAGTTGGGCGGCAATGATTATCTTAAAAAGCCCTTCAGTATGGAAGAGTTGATCGTACGTATATACAATGTACTGAACCGCGAAAAGCTTCAGAAAAATACAGAAGAACTTAAAATTGGTGCTTTTACCTTTAATTTTCCCAAACAGAATTTACAGCATCAAAACGGCGAACGAAAACTGCTCACGCACCGTGAAGCGCACCTGCTTTTTAACTTATACCAGAACAAAAACCAAGTGCTCGACCGTAGTTTTATCCTCAATAAACTATGGGGAAATGACGATTTTTTCAGTGCTCGAAGTATGGATGTTTTTATCAGCAAACTGCGCAAAAAATTGAGTAGGGATGAGCAGGTGCAGATTGTAAATGTGCGTGGGTTTGGTTATAAATTGATATGTTGAATCGTGGAATCGTGGATGTGTTGAATTGTTAATTGTTTATTGATCATTGTTAATTGCAAAGGGCAACCGAAATGGTTGCCCCTACGTTATTTTTCGTAATTTTCCGCGCTATGCGGAACTTTTTACTCTTGCTTTTATTCTTTCCCCACATTCACTTTTCGCAGGAATATAAGGCGGTTCTGCATCACGAGCAAAAACTTGCGGCAGATCAATTTGTGGGCGCTGATGAGTATGATAACATGTATACCATTACCGGGCGTGTTTTTTATAAAGTTTCAAAAGATGTAACCTATCAGTTCAGTGATCTACAATTGGGGCCAATAAGCAGCGTGGATCTCATCAATCCATTGCGTATCACTCTTTTTTATGATCAGACCAATACCGCATTGATACTTGACAATACGCTGAACGAAATTACCAGGATCAATTTTAACCAGCTCGAAGATTTCAGGAATGTAAGCCACGCGCGCACTGCCAGCGATAGACGTTTATGGATTTTTAATATCGACCTACAGCAATTGGAACTTTTTGATTATCAAACCAACAAGATTATCACTTCCTCCCCCCCGCTCAGCGCGACAGCGATCAGCATGACCAGTAATTTCAACAGATGTTACGTATATACCGGTAAAGAATTGAAAATATATAACAATTATGGAAGCCTATTAAATTCAGTGCCCATTCTGGGTTTATCACAATTGCATCAGAACAATGATGTGCTGTTTGCCCTTCGCAACAACGCAGTAGTAGTACTCCCCAAAAATAAAATGGATTTAGAAGAAGTGAATTTGGACGAAAAGCAGGTTAAACAGTTGTATTACGCAAATGAAATCCTTTATATTTACGGTAGAAAAACCCTGAGAACCTACACTCTCAAACTACCTAAAAACTAAGTATGCATGTAGCGATCGCCGGCAACATAGGTGCCGGAAAAACCACTTTGACACGCCTTCTGGCTAAACACTTTAAATGGCAGCCCCAGTTTGAGGAGGTCGTGGACAATCCCTACCTGGATGATTTTTACAATTCCATGGAGCGCTGGTCGTTCAACCTGCAGGTTTATTTTTTAAACAGTCGGTTTAGGCAATTGCTCCAGATTCAGGAAAACGAACAGGATGTGATCCAGGACCGCACGATTTATGAAGACGCATTTATATTTGCGCCTAATCTGCATGCCATGGGCCTGCTGGCCAACAGGGATTTTAAAAATTACCGCTCCCTTTTTGACCTAATGGAAAGGGTGGTCGCCCCACCGGATCTGCTTATTTATTTACGCAGCAGCATCCCCAACCTGGTAAAGCAGATTCACAAACGAGGGCGGGATTATGAAGCGAGCATCAGCATAGATTATCTCAGCCGGCTCAACGAGCGCTATGAGGCCTGGGTACAAGGTTATGACAAGGGAAACCTGCTTATTATTGATGTGGATAAGCTTGATTTTGTTGAGAATCCAGAAGATCTTGGAGATATCATCAACCGTATTGATGCGCAGATCAATGGGCTTTTTTAGACGGGCAAAGTAAACTTAAAATACTTGAATCAATCCACAAGATATTCTTTGAGAAGCGCTTTTAATTTCATGGTTTTATCGCTTTGCAAGGTGCTTATTTTTTTACCAGCCTCTATTTATCATCTGCATTGCCCAATTCCCCTTGGTTTTTTAAAAGGTTGAATAACTAATTTTTCTTTTTCCATATTCCGTTCTTGTATATTCGCTTAGTGTCCACAACCAAGTTATTTGACGGAAATAGCCGTTTTTATACCCTAAAATGCCGATTTAAGCCGAAAATAGGATCGGAAATGACGAAAAAGAATTTTTAGGACATTAGGCGGATATGTAATTCCGTTCTACTTTATCTCTTAAAATGAAGTAGTTTCAACCAAATTTTTGGGATAATAATCCTCTTAGAGTTACCTATTTTTATGATTTTGGCAAGGTGCCGGTATTCACCTCACACATTCCTTAACCGTTCTTTAACGCATTGTTCTTCAAAGAGTAGGTATTTTGGATTCTCTAAAACAGTTATTGATGAATGGCGCCCCCCTTTTACACGATACAAAAGAGCTTCTACAGAACTTTCAACCTGGCGGAAGGACGTTTAGCGATCTTCCGCATGGCGGTTACCTCTTTCTGGAACATGATGTACCCTTCCTTATTATTTACCGCAAGCGGAAGGACGACAAGGCGACGCTGCGCCTTGCCCGCAGCGCTGCCTCCTATCTTGTGATCGGCGATGCCGATTTTGCGTATTTTAAGGCACTTTTAAACGAAATTACCCATAAAATGGCAAAAAGATTCGGTTCTTTTCTGCTTCTCGAAATTTACAGCGGTGATCTGGGAAGTACTGAATTCGTTATACGTGGACCGGCGCATAAACTGCCGGTTTCCATTGAAAAATTAAAAAATTCACTTTCAAAAATAGATAGCCGAAAATATAAGGTGCAGCTTTCGGCAAGAATAGAACAGACTAAGGATCTGTTTAGAAATAACCTGCCCATTTCTATGGGTTCTTTTGCCCAGCAACTGCGTTGAAAATACTCGCCATAGCTACGGCTATGTCTGCGTTTTTCGCCTTGTTGATGAACAAAATAACTGCCTATAATTCGG
>JBDNGW010000814.1:0-3230 GCA_041689735.1 Leeuwenhoekiella sp.
TATTGGTCGAGGATATAGATATCAACTCAATTGCAAGAAGGTTAGTGATTTACAGCGATTCCCTATCTTTTTTGAACAGTCCACCAGATCCTGCAAATAACAGTAAATTAGCAGCTTAAATTAGGTGCGAAACTTGAGTTGGATATTAAAGATGCAAAAGCGGCGCCCTGCAGCTCAAATTCGAGCGCACCGTTTTTGACTTTTATCGTTTTTATTTTTTCAAAGGAATGGTCATTATCGGTCAAAAACAGGTGAAATTCAGTCGTTTTTTGAGGTATTTCGGTGATTTTTACCATTCTTGTGGCACCTTTGTTCACCAAGTGAATGGCGTAAGTTTCTGTGTTTTCGTCACCAAATGCAGCGCCGGTAATCGCCTTTTTATCTATGGTAATAGGAATTGCGGAAAGTCCCTTTGGTGTGCTGCCCAGTTGTTTAAGATTGAAAAAACGTTGTGTGGGATATAATTTGTCTTTAGTATTGCCAAACAGACCGCCGCCGGACATAATGGAATAATCTGCCGTGAGCTGCCATTGCAAAATGCTCAGCGGTTGGGCTATATTAAGGATTTTCATATAGATTTCGATCTCGTCAAGGGCATAGGTCGGCTCCTCAAAAATTTGTGGATAGCGCCACGCGCCGGCATCGATGCTGCCCTCGCCCACAAAAAGCGGCAAACCGACACGATTTGCGATATCGCGCCATTTTATAAGGTTCTCATCCGTATAACCGCGCCAGGAATGAAAGGAAACCGCGCCTATATACGGCCGTGTTTCCGGATCTATGGAAGCGGGAGTAGTAAAATCCCAACCGTTGGCGTCTGCGGTGTCGCCCAGTAAAAAACGGGTGTTTATGCCCATTTTTCGCCATTTTTGACCTAATTCTTGGATGAGCATATTATGTTCTGCCGCCGTCTGGCGCACATCGATTCCCACGTCAGATTCGTTGAAGGAAAATAACTGCGTCTCTACGCCATATTCATCTTTTAGATAAGTTATGTAAGACGTGAGGGATTTGTATATGGCCTCTTTTTTGGTTTGATCAAGTGCGTTGCCACGGGAGCCAGCCGTCCAGGTTCACCCCTTCTGCACGCTCACCAAGAATCGCCCAGTCTGGGGCAAACCAAGCCGCAAGAATAACGGGAATACCTAAGCTATCCAGACGTTTTGCCATTTCCATTGCCTTTTTTACGCTGGGGTCGATCATGCCTTTTTTAGCTTGGGCGATGGGGTCAATGTTCTCCTCCGGTTGCCACTTCCGCCATGGCATTTCTACACGAGACCAGGCCACGCGTAGGTTGTTGAGGCTGTAATCAATCACTGGCGGATCGGTATCCGGGTTTTGTAGCCGAAAATTGCCTCCTATACCGTCAAATTTTCTGCCTTCTTGTTGGGGGAATATTTTTATCGTTGCCGGTGCGCTGTCAATGGTTCCGGAAGCCTTGATCGTTATGGTGTTTTTATAGATTTGGTTTGCATTCAGGTTTCCTGCTGCCAGTTTGATATATATGGATATTGGATCTTCTTGCGCATTGTTTTGCTGAATGATCAATTCGGTGGGCGTTTTAAAAGTGATCTCTAGTTTCCGGGTAGGCACTTCAATGATAATCCCAGTTGCCGGAGCTTTATAGGCGGCATTTCCGAATTTTGCATTAAGGTCGTTAAACGTCATATTTTCGGTGTTTTTTACCGAAAATTGGGTGTTTTGGTTAAATTCCTCGGGCAGTTCCACTCTAAAATAGGCGCCGTTTAAGAGCGTGTCCACTTTTGATACGACTTGAAGTCCCAGTGTGGTTTCGTTTTTTGCGGTGGTCTGAATGGTATCTGCCCAGGTGAGATGGTCATTCATCTCATAACTGAAGATTTTTTTATCATCTATCCGCTTAAAATCGATTTTCTGGCCCTCTTTTCGTGTCTCGCGAAAATCGCCCATTTGATTTAGCAAAACCAGACTGGTGCTGAATTCCATCAACTGGTCATCTACGCGGATACCGGTGAGGTTTCCCCAAGTGGTAAATTCGGTCTGGGCATTGAGGTTTGTCCATAAAAGCAGAAAAAGAACAAACGCCAGTATTTGAGGAGTGGCTTTTTTTGTATATATAAATAAGGGTTTCATTTGCGGTAAGGTTCGTTTAGGTGCAAGCCCTAAAGCTACTGGAATATGCTGGTTTTTAATTAATACTATTCTATCAAAGGCAGATCGTATTCTTTCAGAATTTTCAAAAAACGTCGGAATTTACCGATTTTCAGCTGAAAAAGATCGGTTTTTGAGCAAAAAAAAGGTCTCCAAATCTTGGGAATTAACGTAAATAAATTTTGGATGAACGTTTCCGTCAGTAAGTGGCGTAGTTATAATTTTCTGATTTTTTTAAAAAGTACTCTTTATAGGTAAAAGCTTATTTCAGAAATTATCTAAGACCGAGCGATCAAGCTGGCCGATTTTAATAGCTGTCGATAGATCTGCTTCGACGAGCTGTTTTACCCCGCAACATGTTGCTAATATAATCGCCTTTCAGAAGTTTGTCGAAGACTTGCGTATTTAAAAAATAATGGCTGAAGTATGAATTGCCAGTATTTAATTTGCTTGGTAATCTCCCAAAAATGCGTATCTTAAACTTTTAATTTTTTAAAAGCTTCATTATGAAAAATCTATTGATCGTTTGTGTTTTTTCATTTTCATTTTCATTTTCGGCGGTTGCACAGCACAAAATCCTTCCGAAGTATGTACAGATAAAAACCGCAATTTTGGCCGCACCCGAGATGTATCGTGATAGTACCGCCGTGCTGGGTTATGATTCCGAAGGAAAACTTATCACCCTTCGCGAAGGTACCAATGGAATGATATGTCTGGCAGATGACCCGAACAAGAAAGGGATAAGCGTGGCTTGTTACAGCGCAGAATTAGAACCATTTATGGTTAGCGGACGCACATTGTCTGCCGAGGGAAAATCCTATGAGGAAAAAGAAGAGGCCAGAAAATCGCAAATAGACGCTGGAACTTTAAAAATGCCCGAAGAACCATCTATGGTTTACGTGTTGGGCGGAGAAGAGGAAGATTACAATGCGGAGACCGGCGAACTTCAAAATAGCAAAATTCGCTATGTACTTTACAAACCCTATATGACTGGCGAAACCACAGGTCTGCCCACAAAGCCACAAATTCCGGGAATGCCCTGGTTGATGGATGCTGGCACACATCGTTCACATATCATGATATCGCCGGTGAATAAATAA
>JBDNGW010000815.1:0-6526 GCA_041689735.1 Leeuwenhoekiella sp.
ATGGATGAAAAAGCATTAGAAGAATTTCCATATTCGGGTTCCTTATTTAGGGCAAAGGTTCCCTTTACAGGTGTGTTGCCTAACAAAATGAATATTTAAACAACAAAATCGACTTAAAATGATATCAGGTAAAAGTTTAATAGGTGGAGAATGGGAAGAAGGTCAGGGAACTGAATTTTCTTCATATAACCCAGCGACCAATCAGAAAATAAAAGAATATAAAGGAGTAAGTAAATCACAAATAGATAGTGCTTTACACGAGGCTCAAAACGCATTTTTAAAATATAAATCAATCGATTTCGATAAACGCGCGGATTTCATTGAAGCCATTGCGAACGAGATAGAAGCTTTGGGTAATGAACTGTTGGAAGTTTGTAATGAAGAAACAGGATTGGGATTGCCACGTTTAACTGGTGAAAGAGGACGTACTTGTGGACAGTTAAGATCTTTCGCTGCTTTAGTACGCGATGGAAATTGGCAACAAGCTCGTATTGATACAGCCATTCCAGACCGTGAACCCATTCCAAAGTCAGATATTCGAAGCGCTTTAATGCCTTTGGGACCGGTGGCCGTTTTTTCCGTATCCAATTTTCCCTTGGCCTTTTCCGTCCTTGGTGGTGATACTGCCTCGGCACTTGCCGCTGGAAACCCAGTAATCGTTAAAGCACATCCCAGCCATCCCGGCACTTCGGAATTGTGTGCGATTGCCATAGAACGGGCTTTGGAAAAAAACGGACTTCCAAAAGGTATTTTTAGCTTGCTACAGAGTGCAGATCCTTCGGCCAGTACAGATTTAGTTAATCACCCAAAATTGAAAGCTGTTGGTTTTACAGGAAGTACAAAAGTGGGCAGGATTTTATTCAATTTGGGAGCCTCAAGACCTACTCCTATTCCCGTTTTTGCAGAAATGGGAAGTACAAATCCTTTATTTATCCTTCCAAAAGCTCTTGAAAATAGGAGAAGTTCCATTGCCTCAGGTTTAGCTAATTCCATTACGATGGGAACGGGACAGTTTTGTACCAAGCCTGGTTTGGTTTTTACCATAAAATCAGAAAATTCCAAAAAGTTTAATAACGATTTGAAACATGCCATTGAACAGGTGCAATTGGGCACCATGCTAAATAGTGACATAAAATTAAACTTGTCTTGCAAACTGGAAGAGTTTGGCAAAGAAGAAAATTTGATCACATTTACGGGTGGGTCTGTAGAAGCTCCAACATTGTTTTTAACAAGTGGATCTGATTTTATAAAGAACCCAGCACTCGAAGATGAAGTTTTTGGTCCGGTAGCGCTGATTATTGAGTGTAAAAGTATGGATGAAATGATGGAAGCAACCAAATCACTTGGAGGCCATTTGACGGGTACCATTCAAACAGACCATGATCCTGAAGCCGAAATTTTAAAAACATTGCTTGAAGAAAAAGTTGGACGTATTCTTTATAACGGATTTCCTACCGGCGTTGAAGTATGCGCTTCCATGCATCATGGTGGACCATATCCTTCTTCAACATCCGGAACTTCAACCTCGGTTGGGACTGCTGCTATAGAACGTTTTTGTAGGGTAGTCTGTTATCAGGACGCCCCACAAGAGCACCTCCCCGAAGCATTAAAAGACGAAAATCCAAGAGCGATTATGAGATTGGTAAATGGTAAATATTCCACAAGCAAACTATAAAAATGGATAAAGAAAATATGGATTTTGGTCAGGTAGTGCCGAATTTGGCTAATGAAGGAATATGGATTGGAAGATGCATGGTGCCTGCCTCTTTAGCATATAAAGGAATTGAAGGGCCTCACGTAGTAAAAGTTGAAAAGGGAAAGGTATTCGATCTCTCTCATTATTTCAATTCTACCAGCGAATTGATCAACACCGATAATATAGTCATTTTTTTAAATAGCTCAGAAAATCTTTACGAAATAGGTGAGTTAGGAAAAATTCTCAAAAATTCTATTTTTTCTCAAAGAAAAGATACCATACCCTATTTTCTAGCACCAAATGACATTCAGTCCGTAAAGGCCTGTGGGGTAACGTTTATTAAAAGTTTATTGGAAAGGGTCATCGAAGAAAAGGCTGGAGGTAATGCACAAGAAGCCCATAAAATCCGTCAAACCATTAACGATACGCTTGGAAGTGACTTAAGCAAAGTAATTCCGGGGTCGCCAGAGACGGAGCAGTTAAAAAAGCGGTTTAAAGAAGCTGGTTTATGGTCTCAGTATTTAGAGGTGGGAATTGGTAAAGATGCTGAAGTATTTACAAAAAGCCAACCCATGTCCTCAGTTGGGTTCGGTGCGGAAATAGGCGTTTTAAAAGATTCTATTTGGAACAATCCTGAACCGGAAATTGTTTTGGCGGTTTCTTCAAAAGGAAAAATTGTTGGAGCTACTTTGGGAAATGATGTAAACCTCCGTGATTATGAAGGTCGGAGTGCCTTGTTACTTGGTGAGGCAAAGGATCAAAATGGTTCTTGTTCTATTGGTCTGTTATTTAGATTGTTCGATAAAACCTTTACTATTGAAGATGTAAAAAAATGTCATGTTGAACTCTCCATAGAAGGATTGGAAGGGTTTAATTCCATAGGAACGAATAAAATGGATGAAATAAGCAGAAGCCCCGAAAATTTGGTAGCACAGGTTATTGGAGAAAACCATCAATACCCCGACGGCTTTGTGCTTTTTTTAGGGACTATGTTTGCGCCTTCCGAAGACAGGGATAACCAAGGGGAAGGATTTACACATAAAATAGGAGATCAGGTTAAAATAGCGACAGAACATCTGGGGTCGTTAGTCAATTGGGTAAACACCTGTGACCAATTGCCTCAATGGGACTTTGGAATTTCTTCCTTTATAAAATATACCATCAAAAGAGAGTCGGTATGAATTTTCAAATCGCGGAAAAATCTTTGGATGGTTTAGACGTCGTCGAAATAAAAAATGTTTTGAATGGAGAATATGTCAATATAATTCCAAGCCACGGAGGTGCCATCAATGAATTGATTTTAACCAAAAAAGGTACGCTCTATTCCATTCATAAGTGTGCAAAAAGTATAGTGGAATTTCAAGAAAAGTTTAAGCCCATGTACGCCGGTACTTTTTTGGCACCGTTCCCAAACAGAATTAAAGAAGGGCGTTATAAATTTAATGAAACCGAATATCAATTGGAATTGACCGATAAAGGATTCAACAATGCACTTCATGGGTTTCTTTATGAGTTACCATTTTCAATTCATCATATTGACGAAAATTTAGGCATATTAAGTTTGGATAGTTATTTCAATGGCGCTGTTGGTTATCCCTTTCAACTTTATTTTAAAAATACCTTTCAACTTAAGGAACGGGAATTGATAATTACAAGTTATGTGGGAAATGAATCCGAAACCCATGTTCCTTTTGGGATGGGATGGCATCCGTATATATCCACCGGAACCTCTGTGGATTTATTACAGCTCAAAATGCCAGGAAAAAAATTGTTTGAACAAAACAATCAGCATATCCCCACCGGAAAATTACTGGAAAATGAACGTTTTTTAGATAAAAATTTAATTGCTGATAGGTTTATGAACGATTGTTATATCCTTGAAAATAACAATCAAACCTATATTTATGATGCCCAAAAAGATTTGAACATCGTCATAACTCAACAAACCGGAGAAAAAGCATATAATTATTGTACGTATTATACGCCACCGGAACGGGATTGTATTGCCGTTGAACCTATGACGGCCGCTCCGGACGCATTTAACAATGGCCATGGGTTAATTACTTTGTTAAAAGGACAAGATATAGAACTCTCTTTTAGCATTGCCTTGGGTGGATAGGATTATTTAAAAGCCTTTAAAAGCCACAGTGAATGGCAAAACAATAGAGTGTTTATTGAAAATCGGAAACATAGATTATTGAACATATTATTTTTCAATACACCTTAACTAAAAGCATGATAAAATCATCTAAAGATTCTAAATATTTAATTATGCTCACCCTAGTGGCCACACTTGGGGGGCTTTTGTTCGGATATGATACAGCTGTGATCTCAGGAACTGTCGGTTCATTAAATAGTTTTTTTGTCAAACCTTTTGGATTAGGTGAAATGGCGGCCAATTCTAGATTGGGCTTGGTTGTTTCCAGTGCTTTGATAGGCTGTATCATTGGAGGAATTTCCGGAGGACTTGTCAGCAAAAAGTTAGGCCGTAAAAAAGGATTGGTTCTGGCGGCGATATTATTCTTGTTTTCGGCATTGGGATCGGCAATGCCGGAGATGTTTATAAAGCCCATTGGTGAAGGAGACCACACATTTCTGTACATTTTTATAGTGTACAGAATTATTGGCGGGATAGGCGTGGGACTGGCATCAATGCTATCTCCATTATATATCGCGGAAATTGCACCGGCACATATTAGGGGCAAGCTCGTTTCTATGAACCAATTTGCAATTATTTTAGGGATGTTGATCGTTTATTTTGTTAACTATTATATCGCTAAACAAGGCGATGATTCTTGGCTGAACACCATAGGTTGGCGTTGGATGTTTGCTTCCGAAAGTATTCCTGCCGTGTTATTTTTATTGATGTTGTTTTTTGTGCCGGACACACCAAGGTCGTTAGTATTAAAGTCAAAACCTGAAAAAGCATTGGAGATTTTAACTAAAGTAAATGGTATTGATAAAGCGAGAATAATTTTGATCGACATTCAAAACACGGTAATAAGCCCTTCCGGAAAATTGTTTTCTTTTGGAACCCCCGTCATTGTAATAGGGATATTATTAGCTGTTTTACAACAGTTTGTAGGTATTAATGTGGTGTTATATTACGCACCTGAAATATTTAAAAGTATGGGTTCGGGAAGGGATACAGCTTTGCTACAGACCATCATTATAGGTGCCGTTAACCTTTTGTTTACGGTATTGGCAATTATGACGGTCGATAGATTTGGCAGAAAACCATTAATGATTATTGGGGCATTAGGTATGGCCTTCGCTATGTTTGCCTTGGGCGGGGCATTCTTTACCAAAACTTTGGGTATGTTCGCAATCATCTGTATGCTGGTTTATGTGGCCAGTTTCGCCATGAGTTGGGGCCCTGTTGTTTGGGTGTTGCTTTCTGAAATATTTCCAAATAAAATTAGGGGCAAGGCAATGGCGGTAGTGATTGCCATACAATGGACTTCAAACTACCTGGTCTCTTGGTCCTTCCCGATAATGGACAAGAACACCTACCTATTGGAGAAATTCAATCACGGATTTTCATATTGGATATATGGACTGTTGGCCTTAATAGGGTCACTGGTAGTTTGGAAATTTGTTCCAGAGACCAAAGGGAAAACCTTGGAAGAAATGGAAAACCTTTGGAAAATAAAACAATAGCATCTCTAGCCTTGATTGGTGCCAATTTCTGGCACGGTGCCTATTTAGGTACTGGTCAATAGGCAAAAACGGATAAGTAAAAATCACACCTTCTTAGAAGGTGGCTTTGGCTAGCCCCCATAGGGGGCGACTTAGGCTTGTTCTAAAAATCAAAACGCTGTTGCTGATCCTCAATTTTCTTCTCTTCTTTCTCCTGGTGCTTCACATATCTGCGGATCGTGTCCTCATCAAGCCCAACGGTACTCACAAAGTAGCCCCGAGCCCAGAAATGATTTCCCAAATAGGGCTTTTGTTTCAACTTCGGATAACTCTTGAAAACTTTGATCGCAATCTTGCCCTTCAGCGTTCCCATCAACGTCGATATCGAAACCTTCGGGGAACCGAAACAAGCAGGTGGATGTGGTCTTCCTCTACGTTGAGCCCCGCGACCTCACACGACTTCCATTGACACAACATCCTGATATCATGCTCGACAAGCTCTTTTACAGCGCCTTTCAGAATACGAAACGGTACTTCGGAACCCAAACAATATGGTAGTCGCACTTGTAAACAACATGACTTAACTTCTTATATTTACTCATACCCCAAAATTAGGCATAGCCGTCAGAACATGACCACCTGCAAAGCAGGTGGATTATCAAGGTGAATTAAAATTCCAGTCTTTGTGCCAGTTTTTCAATTGTTTTTCTCTGGAAATTGCTTGGTTGATATCAATGAATTCTTCAAAATAAATCAGATCTTTCAAATTATATTTTGCTGTAAATTTTGATCCGAAACCCTCTATATGTTCCAAAACACGTTTTTCTAAATTGGCGGTTACACCTATATAAAGTGTTGTTCGATAGGTATTTGTCATTATATAGATATAGCTTTTTTGCATATTAAAATAGATTATGTTCGTCATGCTGAACTTGTTTCAGCATCGCACCCGTCGCACGCATGACCGGATAAAGCCATCGGCAATGCAGCACGTGAGCTTCCTGTGTGCCCTTGAAATAAATTCAGGGTGACGGGTGCTGCGACTTCCTACTGGAAATTAAACCGCTCCGCATATTCCTTGACCACCATTTTGTCAAAATAGGGTTCCTCATCAATACGACCCAGGATTTTTACGCCACTCATTTTAGCCATAATCTGTTCTGTGGAAGGATTTTCCGCTCCGCTGAAGAG
>JBDNGW010000816.1:0-8989 GCA_041689735.1 Leeuwenhoekiella sp.
CAGTATTTAGTAGGCAGTCGCAGTACGCAGTTTGCACTAGCAATTGACAGTTATCCGTTAAAATACGCAGTCGAAGTTGGCAGTATTAAATTTACGTGTAAAGGCTTTCTTAATTACCATTGAACTCAAACGATGATTCAAATAACCCAATGATCAAATAACTATCAAAAAATAATGTACCCCATAAGTAACATCTTAGGATCTGTTCAGAAATAAAGTGACCGAATTATAGGCAGTTATTTTGTTCATCAACAAGGCGAAAAACGCAGACATAGCCGTAGCTATGGCGAGTATTTTCAACCTGCCTACCGGCAAAGGCAGGCGCAGTAGGCAAGCAAAAGAACCCATAGAAATGGGCAGGTTATTTCTAAACAGATCCTTAGCATCTCAATACTTTAACAAGCTTAAAATCGAAAAACTAGTAGAAAACGATACTTTGGAAAAAATGAAAATTAGTTTAGAGAAAAAAGCCGTATTTCCCTCGGATATTTTACTGACTGATGCAGAATTGGTCGTATTAAAAGGTGATATTGCTTCTTCAATTAATCAAGAGCCTTTCCACTTAAAAAAACAAAATTTTGTCAACATGCCTAAAAAAGGGCCACAATGGATAAAGGCGAAAGAGAACTTTCAATTTCTGATCATTCGCTAATGGGCTACCTACGTACTTTACTTATAATTGTATTCATATTAACAGTACATTCCCTTCGTGCGGAAATCATTACCGTATGCCCAACTTGCGAGGTAAAATCCGTCAAAGCAGGAATTGAAAGAGCGGCGGACTTTGACACCCTCGTGATCAAAAAAGGTATTTATAGGGAGTTCAATATCCATATTGACAAACCTTTAACGATATTGGGCCAGGACCTTCCGGTAATTGATGGGGAAGACCAGGGGGAGATTTTCACCATTATCGCAGATCATGTGATACTTGATGGTTTAAAGATTATCAATGTGGGTACAAGTTACACCAAAGACAATGCGGCCATTAGAATGATCAAGAATTCAAATTTTGAGCTCCGTAACTTGGTACTCGAAAAACTGTTTTTTGGGATTTACCTCGAAAAGGCCTCCCACGGCAAAATAATAAATAATAAGATTGTGGGCGATGCGATCGATGAGTTTGGTTCCGGCAATGGGATACACCTATGGAGTTCGAATAATATAGAAATAAGGGACAATGATATTCAACATGTGAGGGACGGAATTTATTTGGAATTTGCTGATAATTGTACGGTCAAGAACAACCACAGTCATGATAATATCCGCTATGGTCTACATTTTATGTTTTCAAACCATGATGTCTATGAAAACAATGTTTTTGAGAACAATGGCGCGGGAGTAGCGGTAATGTTCTCAAAATTCATTGATATGCGCAACAATACGTTTCGGGAAAATTGGGGAACTGCATCCTATGGCTTGTTGCTCAAGGAGATCAATGATGCCCAAATAATTGGCAACACTTTTGAGGAAAACACTATTGGAATCAGCATTGAGGGCACCAACCGGATCAATTACCTTCACAATGATTTTATCGGCAATGGATGGGCGCTGCGGGTTCGGGGAGCGATTTATGGCAATACGTTCGAGAACAATAATTTTATGTACAACTCTTTCGATCTCTCGTATAACAGTAATTTAAACGACAATGTTTTCGATAAAAATCACTGGAGTGGTTACACCGGTTACGATCTTGACAAAGATGGTATTGGTGACGTTCCTTACCGGCCTGTAAAGCTCTTTAGCTACATAGTACACCGTACCCCAGAGACCATAATCTTGCTGCGTAGCCTGTTTATGGATCTGATTGATTTTTCAGAAAAAGTATCGCCTGTTTTCACACCGGATAACTTGGCGGATGATCACCCAAAAATGAGAAAAATAGACCATGATAGAAGTTAAGGAACTGTATAAAAAGTTTAAAAAAAACGAAGTGCTCAAAGGTATAGACCTTTCCATAAAGCGCGGTGGTATTTTTTCAGTGCTCGGCCCAAACGGCTCTGGAAAGACTACGCTCATAAAATGTATTTTGGGAATGGTTTTGCCAGATTCAGGGGCCATTTCCATTGATGGAAAGCCATTGAAAAATAATTTCAAATACCGAAATGAAATTGATTACTTGCCCCAAATAGCCAATTTTCCCGGAAACCTGAAAGTCAACGAGCTTATAAATATGATAAAGGATTTACGGGATGCCAAGTCCACAAAAGAAGTGGAACTGATTGAACTTTTTAAGCTGCAGCCTTTTTTAAATAAAAAATTAGCCAATCTTTCCGGTGGAACCAAACAAAAAGTGAACTTGGTGCTTGCCTTTATGTTTGATAGTCCATTGTTGATATTGGATGAGCCTACCAATGGTTTGGATCCAATCTCCCATTTGCGGTTGAAAAATCTGATCAATTCTGAAAAAGAAAAAGGAAAGACCATTCTTATAACCTCACACATTTTAAGTTTTGTCGAAGAAATTTCCGATGAGATCGTATTTCTTTTGGAAGGAAAAATCTATTTCAAAGGAAGTATTTCAGAATTGAAAAAGAAAACGGAACAACCCGATTTTGAACACGCTATAGCCTCCATTTTATCCTCAAGTTATGCTTAAAATATTAAAGTACAGTTTTTACGATTTAGTGCGCAGCCGTTGGAGTTATGTGTACTTTCTGTTCTATCTGCTACTGGGCGTGGTGCTTTTGTTTTTGAACAACGACCTCTCCAAAGCAGTTATCACCTTGATGAACGTAATCATTATTTTGGTGCCGCTCATCGGAACCATTTTTGGGGTGATGTACTATTATAATTCCCGGGAATTTACAGAGCTTCTTTTGGCACAGCCCGTAAAGCGGAGCTCTATCTTTTTGGGACAATATTTTGGTGTTGCTACGTCGCTTGCCATGAGTTTGGTCTTTGGTCTGGGATTGCCCTTTATTTTTTATGGAATCTTCAACAGTAATGCAATTTGGGATTTTTCTCTTTTACTGGTGACCGGCGCATTTTTGACCTTTATTTTTACCGCCTTGGCTTTTGTAATTGCGCTTTCCAACGAAAATAGGATAAAAGGTTTTGGCTATGCTATTTTACTATGGCTGTTTATGGCTGTAATTTATGACGGTATCTTTTTGATGTCGCTACTCTATTTTGAAGAGTATCCTTTGGATAAATTTTCGCTGCTGGCCACGATGCTAAATCCCATTGATTTGTCACGGGTAATGATTCTTTTAAAGCTTGATATTTCAGCACTTTTGGGCTATACTGGAGCTGTTTTTCAAAAATTCTTTGGAACAAACTTCGGTTTAATGCTATCGTCTGGCCTATTGGTCCTTTGGGTTTTTGTGCCAACATTATTCATTTGGCGCATTTCAAAAAAGAAGGATTTTTAAAAATTTGAATTTCATTAAATATTCTAATAAGACATCACAAATAACCGATAATCAACGGAATTGTATCAGGATTTACTACGTTTTTTATTCATTTTCAAACCTCACATGAGAGGTTGAAAGAAACCTACCTTTTCCGCGAGCTACCCTGTAAACATATATAATCAAATGCTGTAATAGCTCTATGGGAAAATAGATTTTTAGAGGTCAGCAGTTAGATGCATAGTTAATTTTAGGATAATATTCTGTAAATCATTATTTTGAAGATGTCATTTTCTGCAAACGACGAGTATAACCCCTCCGCCTATCGGCATACCGAAGCAAGTTCGGTACAGGCTCTCCCCTTGAAGAAAAGGGGAGGTACTATTGAACATCATTCTTTTTGATATTAAAATATAAAACTATCTACCGACCTCTATAGATTTTATCGCAAAATTTTAAAAGATAAAGCTGTTGAGTGTTGTTTTTTAATTAATTGAGAAGAGTATTTTTGTGAACAGTACATTTTATATAGGTGTACAAGAGAACTCTAACTAATGGAATGTTTGAAGCCTTTGTGAAACTTAAACTCTCTTTGACAATAAAATTCTAGATACACTGCCTCACGATACGTTCACTGGCAGTAACATTTCAGATAACGACGCTTCTCGACTTGCCTGTCAGCATAAGACAGGTACATATCCCCATGATCCTAATAACTATTGGGACGGGGCACTCAAAGTGATTTTCATCGTCAGTTCAACATTTAAAATCCAGAATTCAGAATTCAAAATAGCAATAAATTCCCTAGATGATAATAATCTAATTTAATGTTAGTCTACTCCCGTTTATCATGCAATGCCAACAGCGGTACATCTGTAAACCTGCCCAATTGTTTGACCATGGGATCTGAAAATACACTGCTGAAGAAGAAGTGTTTTTTGTTGACAAAGGCAATCATCTCGCTCTCACGGCTCTGAACAAAACAACGAACTCCCGTAACCACAGGTACGTCGTAAAGTTTATGGTAACTATAGGGAACTTTGGAAAATAGACTTTCCAGTTTTTCTTTTTTCTTCTGCTGCTTGGCGGTCAAGGGTTCGCCTTTGCTTATGTAAATAATGCGGATAGGTGCATTGATCAATTGAGCAAAATCGGCCAGATAGCGCACATCCTCTTCATTATAGCGCGTTTTGAAACCAGTAGGAAAAACGATCTCGTTAATGGATTTATATTTTGCATCGACCGGAATGGCCAGCACGGGGCACTTTCGGATGCTCTCCATGACACTTATGGTAACACTACCAAAATTTGGATTGTGATGCTCGCTTTGCCCACGCGTTCCCATTAGGATGAGGTCTGTATTTTCTTTTTTAACCACATCCCGCATCACATCCAGAAAAGGACCAAATTGTGTTGAAAAACTAATATCGTGGTTCGAGTTTGTTTCCAGAGTTCCTACAACTTCCTTCAGTTGTTCCATATTGGATTCTGCGGTCGTACGATGCTTCTCATATTCTTTGTCCTCCGGTTTTGGGATCAATAAGTTTTCCGCAGCATAGCCACCCAGGTAATAGATGTGCAGGATATGAAACTCACAGGCTTCATTGCGGTACACATCCAGGCCATAACGTAAGGCATTCAAGGAATCCTCGGAGAAATCGGTAGGTAATAAAATTCTTTTTTTCATATAGGTTTTTTCAAATGGTCATAGAAAACAACCAGGTTTAGTGTTTTCTGTCCTAACCTCAGATCAAAGGAAAGGCAAACATGGCAAGGCTCTCTTTATTTAAGAAATGCCGTGTAAAATAGGCAATTCCCCGAGTTCTACAAAATGATAATCATCATTTTATATTATTTCGCTTCGGAAATTCCCTGCCAACTGGTCACCAAGGGCAGTAACCTTAAAATCGATCTATATCTTGATTTTAGAAGGACTTTTAAATTCTATTTATAAACAAAATCTATATTCCGTCTTTATCTTTATTGCTTTTAAAAAAATGCACAACCTTGGATAACGTGAATGCAAAACCTAAATTTGAATAAATATCAATTTATGAAAGCAGCCTTTTTCAGCACCAAGACATACGATCAAGAATATTTTGAACAGTGCAACCAGAATATTGGTCACGATCTTGGTTTTTTTGAAACCTCGCTAAGTAAACGCACCGCTTCTTTGGCCAACGGTTTTGATGCGGTATGCGTTTTTGTCAATGACACTCTTGACCGACCAACAATTGAAAAGCTTTCCAAAAATGGCATCAAACTCATCGCACTTCGTTGTGCCGGTTTTAATAATGTAGATCTAGAAGCAGCTGCGGCAAATGATATTAAAATCGTACGCGTTCCTGCATATTCGCCTCAGGCTGTAGCAGAGCATGCCGTTGCTTTAATCCTGACCCTTAATCGCAAAACGCATAAGGCCTATAACCGGGTGCGCGAGAATAATTTTTCTTTAGAACGATTATTGGTTTTAACCTGCACGGTAAAACCTTGGGTATCATTGGTACCGGAATAATCGGAATCGCATTTGCTAAAATAATGCTGGGCTTTGGCTGCAAAATAATCGCTTACGATATTAAAGCTTCCGAAGAATTAAATGACCTTGGCGTCGTCTACACGGAAATGGATGATTTATTGTCAACTTCGGATATAATCTCACTGCATTGCCCACTCAACGAAGAAACACACCACCTTCTAGATGCCAAAGCTTTCGAAAAAATGAAAACCGGAGCGATGTTGATCAATACCGGGCGTGGTGCAGTAATAGATACTTCCGCCGTGGTAAACGCGCTGAAAAGTGAAAAATTGGGATATCTGGGTATTGATGTTTACGAGCAGGAATCCGGTCTTTTTTTTAAAGATCATTCAGAAACCGTCAATAAAGATGATGATTTTTTAAAATTGCTTTCCTACCCCAATGTGTTGATAACAGGACATCAGGGATTTTTTACCAAAGAAGCTTTAGAACAGATCGCTACCGTGACTCTACAGAATTTAACTGAATTTGAACACGGAAATGAATTAAAAAACGAAGTTAAGGCTGAAGAATAGCGTTTGTTTTTTATCCATATTTTGACAAAATCAATTTTAACAAATGCCTTCAGAAAGAAAAACGCCCATAAAATTAAAACTACATCCACGCAACCGCAACCGCGAACCTTATGATTTAAAAGCGTTGGTGAAAATTCTGCCGGAACTGAAAAATCATATAAGACCAAATAAATATGGAATGGAATCAGTTGATTTTGCCAATCCCAATGCGGTAAAGCTTCTCAACAAAGCCTTGCTGCATGTGTATTACGGAATCGAAAATTGGTATTTTCCGGATGACAGTCTATGTCCACCTATTCCAGGCAGAGCAGATTATTTACATTATGTAGCAGATCTGCTAAGGGAAACTAATAACAATGAGATTCCGCAAGTCAAACAAATCAAAGGTCTTGACATTGGTACGGGGGCAAGTTGTATTTATCCAATTCTTGGCGTTGTAGAATATGACTGGAATTTTATTGCAACAGATATTGATGCCAATTCTATCGCTTCTGCAGAAAAAATAATCAATGCAAATGAATTGCTAAACGGAAAGATCGAATTGCGTTTGCAGATAAATCCAAAAAACATTTTTGAAGGAATTATAAATTCCGAAGAAAAAATTGATTTTACAATGTGCAATCCGCCCTTTCATGCTTCACGGGAAAAGGCATTAGAAGGAACACGTAGAAAAGTGAAAAACATCTCCGGCAATACGGATTTCAATCCAGAATTGAATTTTGCCAGTGTGAACAACGAACTCATAACGGCAGGTGGGGAAGCAAAATTCATTAAAACGATGATCATAGAAAGTAAAAATTACAGAGCACAATGTAGTTGGTTTACAACGCTGGTTTCTAAACAGGACAATTTAAAAAATATTTATAAACTCTTGAAAAAGGCAGAAGTCAGCGATCTAAAAACCATCCCAATGGGAACCGGTAACAAGTCGAGTCGCATTGTAGCATGGACTTTTATAGATTAGAAAAAAAAGCTATCCTAGAAAATATAGAACCATTATCCTTAAATTTCTTATTGACCTGTTCTAACTTCTTTTTTAAGTGTAGCTGCACTAGTGTTAAGTTAAATGAAATGTTTCAATTGCTGTTATTTGGTATTCCGTTTTTAAAAACTGAAGAACACGTTAATTGTCCAGTCTGCTTTTGATATTATTATGTGTAGTTTTAGAGGTGGTTTACAAGATAATTTTATGAAAGAAAAACAAGAATTTGGGGAAATTGATTCTTTTGGAAAGGAAAAAGGTTATTCAACAGCCATAATTCATAAAGATCAGCTTCCATTGGCCTTATTGAAAAATAAAAAACTAAATGACAAAGCTATTATAATGGCTGCAGATGTTGGTGGAACAAAAACCAATTTAGCACTTTTTCGAATTAAAAACGGAGCGCTCCTACTAGTACAAGAGAAGTCCTATCGTACTAAAATGTATCAATCCTTTATGGAAATGGTACATGATTTCCATGCTGGCAACGCACCGTCCATCAATGGAACATGCCTAGGTGTTGCAGGTCATGTGACACAGGGCAGGGTACAAGGCACCAATTTCCCATGGAAAATCGATCGTGAGGAGATTCATCGGGAACTAAAGATCCCTTCCGTTTCATTGATTAATGATATGGAAGCCAATGCTTACGGTCTAGCTGCACTTTACGAAAAGGACTATGACACGCTGAAAAATGGTTCTAACATAGCTGGAAATGCCGCCTTAATTTCACCTGGAACGGGCTTGGGCGAAGCAGGTCTTTTCTGGGACGGTTCCCATTACCATCCCTTTGCTACGGAGGGCGGTCACTGTGATTTTAGTCCGCGAAACGATTTAGATGTAGAAATTTGGCGCATTTTACAGGAAAAATATGGGCATGTTAGTTGGGAGCGATTAATATCTGGGCCAGGGATATTGGATATTTACGTAATACTGCGAAGTTTAGGCAGTAAAAAAGAACCGGAATGGTTAACAGAAAAATTAGAGAAAGAAGATCCTTCCGTTGTAATTACCGAAGCTGCCCTTGACGGAAAAGATTCAGTTTGCAAAGAGACCTTAGAACTTTTTATTCGATACTTGGCCACAGAGACTGCACAGCTTGCTTTAAAATTTAAGACAACAGGTGGAATTTATATAGGTGGAGGAATAATGCCGAATATTATAAAAGGAATGAACCGGGAAATCTTCCACAGCAACTTTGTTCAGTCAGGTCGCATGAATCCGCTATTGGAAATGGTTCCTATAAAAGTGATTTTGAATGAAAAAACAGCACTTTACGGGGCCGCCTATTACGCTACAATGAATCTTGAACAGGAAGCAAACCGGTACGTTTGAAAAACTGATGGAACCAATCTGACAAATAATTCCTTAAACATTTTTGGCAGTTGAATTCAAGATTGTAAATAAGTACAATATAAAATACTACCTAACTTAATTTATTTGTTTAAGAACCATTATTTTCTTAGGATCTGTTCAGAAATAAAGTGACCGAATTATAGGCAGTTATTTTGTTCATCAACAAGGCGAAAAACGCAGACATAGCCGTAGCTATGGCGAGTATTTTCAACCTGCCTACCGGCAAAGGCAGGCGCAGTTGCTGGGC
>JBDNGW010000817.1:0-5386 GCA_041689735.1 Leeuwenhoekiella sp.
GAATTAGCTCTCCATTTTCATTTTTCACAAATAGTTGTTGGATGATATTGTTTAGCCCGGAAACGGCATAATCCAGTTTTATGGGGATGAATTTCTCGGCGGTTTCGAGGTTGTCGATGAAATTTTCACCAAATGCTGTTTTCAATTCATTTATAAGAGTCTGATAATCCACATTATACAACAATATTTTTTCACCCAATATTTGTATGGCGGTTGTTTCCTTTAAAGGTATTTTGGGAGTCTCGCTTTCCAACTGGGCTGTTATGGCTCTTAGTTCATTTTCTGGTGGTGCTTCAATGGAAGTTGTCGAATAAACTTTTGCTGCCAGTTTGTTTTCTTCTCCACCAAAAAGATATTCGAATATGGTTTTGGGTGGTGAGAAATTATAATTGGCACTTGGAAATGTCCGAGCCAAATTTTGTTGTATTACCTTCTTTGCTTTTTGTGATTCCCGATATGTTTCTGTTTTAAAATAAACCGTAGCCTCCGACAAATCTTTTATTTCGTCCTGTTGCAACAGGAATTGCTGTTCGCCAACCTGTACAAACCGTGCTTTGATATTGGGAATATTTTTCAAAATGTTATCTATGCGTTGTTCATTTTCAAAAACCGTAATGTTTTCGTTCCAGTCTACGAACAAAACACTTTCGTTTTTGTCTGTTTCTGGCAATTGGGTGTAGCGCATTGTGTTGAAAAGCAGAATTGCCAATAAGATATTTATTATTGAAATGCCATAAACAATCCATTTTCTCCTAAAAAAATAAACCATTCCTTTTTCATAGCTATCTTCAATGTGTTGTGTCTTGAAATTAACAGAAAGCCATTTTTCAAATTTAAAGTATTTGTTTTTGAATTGTTTAAAAATGACCGGAACCAAGGTGATGGATACCAAAAAAGAAGTACCGAGCCCAACGGAAACAGCCATGGCCTGATCATAGAATAAAGCGCCGGTTATGCCGCTTAAAAAAATCAATGGCAAAAAAACCGAACAAGTTGTAAGCACCGAACTTAGCAAAGGGGTAATGATTTCATTTGTTCCCTCCACACATGCGGTTTCAAGCGGCAAGCCCATTTCCAGTTTTTGGATAATGTTGTCAATAACAATAATGGAATTATCGATCATCATTCCTACACCCAAAATCAAACCAGAAAGTGAAATTACATTTATGGATAAATCAAAAAGGTACAGCAACAAAATGCTCAACAACAACGAAACCGGAATACTGATAGCGATAATCAAAGGCGACTTGACGTCTTTTAAAAAAAAAAACATGATCAAAATCGCCAAAAAACCACCAACAAACAAACTGGATTTTAAATTATCGATGGAATGCTTCAATAATATGCTTTGATCTTGGTTGGTGGAAAATTGCAGTTCGGGATAATCTTTTTCGAAAGATTGGATCAGGTTTTCCAAAGATTCCTTTAAATCGTAAACCTGTGTTCCGGATTGTTTAATAATGGCCAATGCAATGGCACGTTTTCCATTATAAAATACTATTCCCCTTTCTTTTCGGGGTTGTAGTGAAACCGCGGCCAGGTCTTTTAATTGGAAAAGCCTGTTGTGGTGATTAAGATAAATATTTTCGATATCACCAATATTTTGCAGGGGGTTGGAAAATTTAAAATTATACTGGTAAATTCCATCTTGCACCAACATGTTCCCCAACTCAAAATTGTTCTGTTCGATGGCCTCGATCAATTTTTTATTGGAAATGCCCAAGCTTTGGAGCTTGTTACGTTTTGGAACAATAATTACTTCTGCTTCACTTTGCCCGCTCATATCGGCCAGCGCAATGTCGGGCAGTTGTTCAATACGTTTTTTCAATACGGTTTCGGTAAATTCGCTCAGTTGCAAAAAACGTTCATCGCTATAATCGCCACTGAGGGAAACCGTAAGGTAAAGAATGGGGATATCCGTTGCAGATGCTTTGATCACCCGCGGCCGCTCCAAATTCTGGGGGAGGAAATTCAAAGAAGCATCAATTTTTTCATTGGTTTCTATGAACGCCAAATCGGTATCAGTGCCATATTCAAAAAATAGTTTCAGGGTCGCAGAACCATCCCGAGTTTGGCTTTTGATTTCTTCGAGATTGGCAACTTGCAACAACTGATTTTTTAAAGGCCGGGTAATGTTGGTCTCTATTTCCCTTGCGGTGCTGTTGGGATAGGATAAATGTATGGTAATCCGTGGTATATCAATGTCCGGCATCAAAGAGGTGGGGATGCGTAGGGAAGCTACCATGCCCAACAACAACAGGGCGAAAGTGGTCATAAAGACAGCAACGGGACGATTTATGAGGAATTTGACCATTTAATCGGGAGCTGGAAGTTGGCCGGTCGATGCTTTATTTTCTATGTTTTCTATAAACGTTGCGTCCACACGCGCATCGTGGGATAGGTTCATATTGCCCGAAACAATTATTGTATCGCCAATTTCCAAACCTTCTTTTAGGGCAAAGGAAGTACTGTTTTCATAAAGGGTGTTCACATAGTTCCATTTTGCCTGGCCGTTTTCCACGGTAAAAACCACTTCACGATTGGAACGCAACACCAAGCCCTCTTTTGGAATGACAATGAGACTGTCCATTGGTTGGTTGATGAATACTTTTGCGTGCATTCCATCCAACAAGGCCCTGTCTTCATTTTGTAGGTGCGCCTTGATCTTTACAAGGCCGTTTTCATCAACCACAGGGTTTATTTCGCTGATGTTGCCCGTGTATTCTTTTTCAGAACCGGAAAAAGGAACAACCTTGACTTCCTGTCCCATTTCCACAAAATCGAGTTCGCCTTCTAATATATAAAAATGAATTTCAAGGTTGTTTTGATCTATAAAAAGACAAAATATGTCGCCTGGCGTAATATAGTTTCCTTGTTTGGTTTCCAAATTGGCCACCACACCAGAAAAAGGAGCTTTCAGGATTGTCTGATCGTAAAGAATTTGTATATTTTCGAGGTTGTTTTTCGCTTCCCGGTAACCACTTTTTATCCAGAGATTTCGTAAAACTTCGTCACGAATTATGGAATCCTCCGAACCGTTGAGCCCATATAGTATTTTTTCTTCGTTGAGTTTGTTTTTGGCCTTGTCGAAAGCTATTTCCGCTTTTTGCAGTTGGTTGGCCAATAAATCGTTGTCTAACAGGGCAAGGATCATGCCTTTTGAGATCAATTGACCGTTCTCGACAACTATCCTGTTTATGCGGTTTCCGGTTTTAAAACGGAGCTCCGTTTTTCGGGCAGATTTTATAAGGCCGTTGGCGATAAGTTGTTTTTGGAAGATATCTCGGTGAAGGATTTCCGCATTCACTTTAATAGCTTTTCCGGAAACTTTTTTATTTTCTAAGCTTTCCTTTTCCCTATTTTCACAACACCAGAACAAAAGACAAACCAAAAATACTAATGTTGTTGTTTTCAGCATCACAATGGACTTTTAGTAATTTTCACGTTTGCAAAATAGGGCAAAAATATTTATTCCCATAAAAAATATGTTCACCAATAAATGTTGAGAATAGGTGAGGCGTTCAAAAATACCGCCGCAAGAACAACCTGTGTAGAGCGAAAAGTGGTTGATGGAAAAAAGATAAAATGTGAAAATGAACAAGGTGGACAAACTGAAATATAAAGAAATCTTGGTTTTGAAAGATGTTACCAACAGTATGACTACTACCAATTCGATTAAGGGTACTAAATAGCCAAGAAACCAAACCCAGGTATCCGGAATAAGTTCGGAACGCATTAGTTTTACTTTGAACATGTTCAAGTTGAGTACTTTTTTCATAAAAGAATAAGCGAACAAAAGGGCCAATATGTATTTGGCAAGAAAAAAAAAGATGGTTTTCACTCTTTTTTTATTTAAAAGACATTTCATATATACAAATCGCTGTTTGGTATACCAAGATCAACTTGTCATCTGTGACGGCAATATCCATTGGAGGGGTTTCCTGAAAATTGGGAAGTGCCAAACTCGTATCGTATTTCCCGTTTTGCAGAAAATATACGTCAAGAAAACTTTGATTTTTGTTTTCGGATTTTGAATTTTCCGAAACCGTGGAAAGCACGTAAATATACTTTCCGTCAATAGTAGCATCCAGTGCCGAAGGATTGCTGTTGGCCGAAGGAATCACTAAATCTCCTTGTTCTTTTATTTGTATCAACGGAGTCTCATGGATCAATTTTTTTCTATATGTCATCTTGCCAGCTTTGTCGAACTTGAGAATATCATTGGAATAATAGGTTATGTAAATAATATTGTTTTCTTTGTCCTTGCAAAATCTCCCTTCATAAACCCAGTAAGCATGCGGAACTTTCGGGAAAATTTTATTTGCTTTTGGCAGATTTGTTTTTTCCTTTGTGCTTATGTCCAAAACTTGGAACGACAAACTTTGATCCTCACTTTCGTACGAAACGAGAAATTGGTTTTTTGAAATGTGAACTGCATTTTCCATTCGCAACGAATCGGTATAAAATTCAATTAATTCATTTTTATTGTTTACTTTATTTATTGATTGTTTGACCACATCGAAGGTAAAATAATAGTTTGGTCCAATGTCGAAAGAATAAATATGGTCGTTTTCCATAGGCCCATCACCATGTCCGCCTCCCAAACTATCAATAATGCCTCCCAGAAAATCCATTATATATAACTTTTGGTCGTTGAAGTTTAACAATTCAATATTATCATAATCTGCTTCCACAAATGCGGGGGAAAATCCAATAGGAAAACTTGAAATTTTTTCAACCCCTATATTAAAAGTTCTTTTTTTTGAAAACTGGACATCGTTTTTTTCATCGCTTTTGAAATTAGCGAAAACCAACCAAATAATTCCTACCAAAAGAATACAGGAAAATATTATTTTTTTCATCAAATTTTTAATTTTGGTTAAGATAGAAAATCCATTGGCAACTTAAGATATGGTTTCCAATGGATTTTAAACAAAATCATTTTTTAGTTTCCTTTGTGCCAAATTTTTGTTCCATCTTGTGTTCGTGCACATTTTATGGTTCCATCTGGACACCATCCCAATGGATCGCCAGGTGGCGGATCTATTTCTTTTGCACTAATTTTCAATAATCCAAAAGCCAAGAAAAATACGATGGCCAAGGGCAACAATGAGTGGATAATTTTTGAGTTTTTCATAATAAAATGTTTTTTATTTGATTATTAATCTTCCGTAATAAATTACTTTTTTGTAGGTCAGGCAATGGCCTGAAGCTCCTTGACAATTGCCGGGTGTGATAACAATTGGAGGGTCAATGGTTTTTGCTGTCGTTTTTTGAGAAACAAACAAAAAACCCATGGTCAACATACAAATCACGCTTAAAAGTGATTTTACAATTTTGTTTTTCATAATATTAAGTTTTTAAAAGGTTAATAATTTTAACGCAA
>JBDNGW010000818.1:0-2681 GCA_041689735.1 Leeuwenhoekiella sp.
CATCCTTCCGCTTTCCAAAATATATGAGGTAAAAAACAAAGGTAAAAGGTATGAGACCAAAGATATAAATGGTCAAAAGCTTAAAAGGCAGATCTATCTTTCGGAAACCGAAAACCACATCATCTTCCGGCCTATCCTCGATCATAATGGTCAATCTATCGATATTATGGGTCCGCAGGAAGTTTTGGAAAAAGACGGAGAAACGACCTTTCGCTTGAAGCGCGACAAAATTTCCGAAAGGGCTTTTATTCAGGAAATTAAAGACCTCCACCCCAACTTCGAGTTTCAGGAAGATGCGTTCTTTTACCTTTCTGCTGAAGATTTCCTTAAGGGAAACTGGTTTATGGATGCCTTTGAAACGCTCAAGGCAAAAGAGGTCGAGGTTTTTGGATTTAAAGACCTTAAAAAATTAAAGTATAATCCCAATAGGCCTGTGATTACCACAAGCGTCTCTTCCGGGCAGGATTGGTTTGATGTGAATATAGACGTGAGCTTCGGCGATCTGAACGTGAGTCTAAAAGACCTAAAAAAAGCCGTACTTTCCAAAGATCAATATGTGAAGTTGAGCGACGGCAGCATGGGCATCCTACCCGAGGCATGGCTGAGAAAATATGCCCACCTTTTCCGTTCGGGCACCGTAAAAAAAGACAAGGTTGAGGTTTCCAAATATCAATTATCGGTGATCGACAGTTTATATGACGAACTGGAACCTTCATCACCATTTGCGATTCAGCATGCCGAATTACGCCAAAAACTGCGTTCCTTTAAGTCGATCGAAAAGGTCAAAGTGCCAAAAGCCATAAAGGCAAGTTTGCGCGATTATCAAAAGGAAGGCCTAAATTGGCTCAATTTTCTGGATGAATACGGTTTTGGTGGTTGTCTTGCCGATGATATGGGACTGGGCAAAACGCTACAGGTCATTACATTTCTACAACATTTAAAGGAAGAAAAGAAGGCTAAAAAGCCGCATTTGATCGTTGTTCCCACTTCGTTGATCTTCAACTGGCACGAAGAGCTCTCCAAATTCTGTCCCAGCCTCAAGGCAAAAGATCACACCGGAGCCGATCGGAGCAAAAACAAGGCTGATCTTAAAGGTTTTGATTTGATCATCACTACCTACGGGATCTTGTTGAGGGATATTTCCTTTTTAAAAGAACAGGATTTTGGCTATGCGATCCTCGACGAATCGCAGTCCATAAAAAACCCAAACTCCAAACGGTTTAAGGCAGTGCGCATGCTCAAGGCCGAAAACCGGTTGGTGCTTACCGGGACGCCCATTGAAAACAATACTTTTGACCTTTATGCGCAGATGACCTTTATAAATCCCGGATTATTG
Organism: Leeuwenhoekiella sp.; assembly: GCA_041689735.1. Classification (GTDB taxonomy): domain Bacteria; phylum Bacteroidota; class Bacteroidia; order Flavobacteriales; family Flavobacteriaceae; genus Leeuwenhoekiella. The sequence goes on from JBDNGW010000818.1 coordinate 1,337, forward strand.
GGGAACATGACCAATTTTCAAAAGGAATATGCCAGTCCCATTGATAAGGATAAAAATGCCATGATCGCCGATGAACTGCGGAAACTTATTTCCCCATTCCTTATGCGCCGCACCAAAGAACAAGTCGCCACCGAGCTGCCCACCAAGACCGAACAGGTTTTAAATTGCAAAATGGGCAAGGCGCAGCAAAAGGTTTATGATGCCTATCGCAATAAATACCGCGATTACCTGATGGGCAAGATTGAAGAGGAAGGTGTGGGGAAATCTAAAATGTACGTGCTTGAAGGTCTGACCAAACTGCGCCAGATCTGCGATTCGCCAAAATTACTTTCCGATGGCGAGGGCCTTAGTGAGGAATCGGTCAAGATCGACGAACTGATGACCCAAATAAAAGAACGGACAGGAAATCATAAACTGCTGGTTTTCTCACAATTTGTAAAAATGCTTCAACTGATCAAAATAAGGTTGGAAGAGGAAAAAATCCCTTTTGAATACTTGGATGGAAGTACCAAAAACCGGCAGGAAAGAGTGGAGAATTTTCAGGAAAATGAGGAAATACGGGTGTTTCTGATCAGCCTAAAAGCTGGTGGAACCGGTCTTAACCTGACCGCTGCAGATTATGTGTATATCGTTGACCCCTGGTGGAACCCAGCCGTGGAAGCCCAGGCCATTGACCGCTGTTACCGCATAGGCCAGGACAAAAAGGTAATGGCCTACAAAATGATCTGTCAGGGTACGATCGAGGAAAAAATCCTGGATATGCAGGCCAAAAAGAAACAGCTTTCCGCAGATATCGTACAGACCGATGAGAGTTTTGTAAAATCGCTTGATAAAAAGTCAATTGCTGCGTTGTTTGGGGAGGGATGATGTCAATGAAAATTGCAGAGCTAGATATCTGCTTTAGAAGTATCATTAATTATGTTTGTTTGGTATATCTTTAATATCGGGTTACAATTATGCATAATGATTTTATGAAGCACGAAAGTGGCATAAATAGCGTAAAATATTGGCAAAAATTATTCGGTAATACTTTTGTTTAACAGGAACCTTCTAGGGCGTTTAGATCTCGCACAGAATATTTAGTGATAACGTGAATTATGCTCGAGATAGAATTTTTTTTATAGTTATTGCTCCACCTCTTAAAAACACCTGTCCTGAGAATATCATTAGGAAATATGTCTCAGAAGATTGTAGTCATCCATATCTTTTACTAATCCATTAAGGAATAAAACTTTTGATGCTCTTTCAAGTTATAGTGACGACCTTAATGTCACTTATATAGTGGGAAATATTTCGGGTAATGGTTCTACCAAACCAGCAGCGTATAATTCGGGTCACATAAAAA
>JBDNGW010000819.1:0-2822 GCA_041689735.1 Leeuwenhoekiella sp.
ATTTTTTCGAGTCTGCGAAATTCTGAAAAATCCTTATCCATCAAAGTCAGACGATAAGCAGAAAGATTATTTAAACGATCTGTGATTTGTTGGTTATTCATGCTTCTTCTCCTAAGTTGATAAGTAATTATATACTTAAAAGGTGCACCCTGTAAAGTATTTATTTACTTATTTCATTAGTTATTTTCGGATTAATCCGTCTGGCTCCCGCTGCGCGGAATCCAAACGGAATAACCGAAAAGAGAAGATCAGGATTGCAGACGCTCAATGGCTCTAACCTGGTCCAATTTCCATCTATACTGCTCAGCAGGAGTCATTCTAGGAGGCGTTACGGATGGCTTATCAGGGCCACAATAGGTCGTATAAACCCTGGCCGTTTCTGATCTTTGTTGATTCATAATTAAAATTTCACAATCGGAAACCATCCGCACGACATAGCCCGCAGACCGCAAACCATCCATGTTAAATCGTTTCTGTTCACTGGCAACGCTGGCATAAATCACTTTACCCGAAGAATCAGAAGCGACACCGTCCAAAACAAAACCATCAAATTTCTCGGAAACCGTCAAGGATATTTCTTCATCATCCTGAATCAAATTTTCCGATTCCTTTTCAGGTTCGGCAAGATTGCCAGATTCAACGACAGGCACCGGATCAGACCGGTTTATATAAGCCCCAGCGAACGCCCCAGCTGCAAGACCAGCACCTAACAAAAAGACCTGGCTAAAACGTTTAAGATAAATTTTTGTCATTCTCATGAGATTTTTCCAATTTAACGGAACGGAATAACGTCCGTGTGAATAATAAGGAGGCAAAACCTGATACAAGCTATGAGAGTAATCGTCGATAAAAGCCTGTTTTGTGTCATAAGCACGGTAAAGATCCGTTCCACGATAAAGCCACTTATCGACCGTGAGTGAACTCGGAAGATCACCATATTTCACAATAGCCAAATGTAATCTTGGCTTGGGAATACCTTTTTTTCGTACGAGCTTCGCCAACATATCAAGCACAGGAATTGCCAACCGATCGAGCCGGCGACAATAAACCACATGTTCACAAATAGATTTTCGGGCTTGCTTATCAATCATCGAGACATCCTGAATAATAAACAGAATATCCCACCCCAATTTACGAGCGTGAAGGAGCCAGTCTATTAGCGCTTTTCGGCTTTTGTCTTGCCAATCGCGTGAATTAAACCACGTTCCGCATTCATCGAGAACAATTAAGCCATTTTTGCTTTCATCATAGGACGTATTGCCAGAGCCCAAAGCAAACATATCGTCTGCGACTGGCTTGTCTGGTAGCCGGTAAACCGTAGCCTTTTTAGCTTGCTTGCCTGCCAAATGCTCAAGCCGTAAATCAAGGTTTGTTGCAACCTTGCGACCTTCCTGCAGGGCGTCTCGGATTTTGCCCACACTCACCAGAGTTTTACCGGAACCGAGCTTTCCGGTAATGAAATAGACCGCCATTAAAAGAGCTTCATCTGTGCGAGTGAGACATTCCAGCCATAGGCCCATTTAAGAATTTTGGCAGTAACAATCACAGACACACAGGTCGAAAAATTGCCGGGCACAATCGCGAAAACCCCGGTCATATCCGGAGCAGCATATTGAATAGTCAATATAAGCCCTTCGATTGCTGCAATGAAAGAAACAGTAAGAGAGATAATCACCGTAATAACAGCAGCTATAACCGCAATTCGACGAGTGACGTACGTGGCAATAAAAGCAATAGTAGTACTGAAAAACGTCCCTATAGCAGTCGCCAGCCACGGGATACCAAGCAAGAAAAAAGCCATTATGATTTCCTCGTTGCGGGAGTTACTACGATTTCAAAGAGTGCCCAAACAGTAAGCAGATAAAGCGCCCATGACAGGAAATCACGGATTTTTTGAGTTTTGTCACAACCAAGCGAAAATGCGAAACCTTCAACTTGGTAACCAAGATCAGAGCAAGAACCTTGATCAACTAGGCCCATGGCTATAGAGCCGATACCATCAGCAAGACCATCGCCCAACGAATTACCGTCAACATCACCTATACCACCAATATGTTCGTCTACGCTTGCCCAGGTACCCGTTGCCGGATCATCCCAAGAGCCGGAAGCGCCGTTTTGAATAATGGCGTTTTTTTCCGATTCTGAAATTTCACCGGACAGGTCGGTTTTTAGTCCGTTGTCTTGAATGTCTTTTAATGAGGCGGAAATTTTCTTCTGTTCAAGCAAACTTTTACGGGCAGTTATTTCACTGGCAAGGCCGGTTTGTGGAGTATCAATGGGCTGATTAGGCTGATTCTCAGGGTCGCCACCATCGACAGGATCACGCGAGTCTGTGACATCATTTGAGTTATCACCGTCTAGATTGCCGCCATTGTCGGGATGATCTGGACTGCCCGCATCTACATAATTGCCAGATGGATCAAAACAGACCTTCTCACCGTTGAACATACCGCAGCCTTCTTCTTGAGGCGCGACGCATTGAAAACTTCCATTTTTTTCTCCGCACACTGAATCAGCGTCGGGGCAAACAGTTTTACCGTTGGCCTGGTAACAAAGAGGGTTGTCATCAAGACACAGTTCTAAACCAGACGCATCAGTTACACAATTCACACCGTCAGGGTCGTCTTCACGAAGTAAAACGCATTCGTCGGCCATACTTTCTAAATCGGTATAACAAATTTCAGCAGGTGAAACGCATTCACCAGAAACAACATCGATATAATTCGGAGAATCACAAGTAGGAGAAGGCTCAGCAAATGAATTACAAGTAGTAACACCGGCAGGACAAGCGCCGTATTGGTTTAGTTCGTCAGGGTAAAACG
>JBDNGW010000820.1:0-3624 GCA_041689735.1 Leeuwenhoekiella sp.
AAAAGACAAAACTAAAATTGTTAATAACTATCCTGTTTTGACCATAGGCTGAATAGTTACAATTTTAATTAATTAATTAATACTGCTTTGATATCAGTCCCTTGAGCCGCCAACATTTTATAGAATACATCAACTCCTTCGGTCAAATTATAGCAATCAACCCAACTAAAAACATCAACCTTTTTATCCCTCATAAGTTGAACAGTTGTTTCATAATCCTTAAACCCTGCAGAATAAGTACCTATAACTTGCTTTTCTGGCAGTGTAATATCATAACTATCCATAATTATTTCATTTCCATGCAATCCTATCCAGACGGCAGCACCTCCCGCTCTTAAGGCTTGTAGTGATAATTTTTTGGTGAAACTGCTGCCAACTGCATCGACCACTACATCTACCCCTTCCTGGTCACTAAATATTTTAGCGATTTCAACTGTATTCTCGCTAGCAGCGTTAATGCCTATTTCGGCACCTAATTTAGTTGCAACGGCCGTACGATAAGGATTTAGGTCTGAGACAATCACCCGAGCTTTTGACATACTTTGAAATGCCAGCTGGCACATTAGACCTATAGGTCCAGCACCAATAATCAACACCCTTTTCGGATCAATGTGCTTGGTAAGGTTCACTACATGCACGCCATTTGCTAAAGGCTCTGCAAGACAGGCTTCCGGCGCAGAAATTTCCTCAGGCCAATCGATCAAACATTTTTCAGGAACGTTTACATACTCCGCAAAGGCACCCATTCTATTCATTCCAAATAGCTGACGTTTCTTACACAAATGATAATCCTTTCTTTTGCAGGTACTACAATTATAGCATGGCACTATTGGAATTACTATCTTTTTCTCCCCAATTTTTGAATTGGCCACTTCTTCACCAACTTGTACCACTTCACCGCAAAACTCATGGCCCATTATAAGAGGTGGAGTTCGTCTTGGGCTCCTATTATTATAGGTTTCCAATTCACTTCCACATATACCACACGCATGTATTTTCAATAAAACTTCATCATGCTTGAGTTGAGGAATAGGTGCGGTTGTTAATTCAAGTCTATTCCAGTCAGCATAAAGTAGGTTTTTCATTGTTCCGTTCATTTCTTTTTTTAGTTACTTCCCGCAAGTCTTGTACTTTCCCCCAAACCTTCACTTCCCATTGTCAAATACCCCCCATCCACAAATAAGTCTGTCCCGGAAATAAAGCTGGCCTCATTGCTTAATAAGAAAGCTGTTGGCGCTGCTATTTCCTCAACAGTGCCTAAGCGTCTTAAAAGATGGAATTTACCCCAAATTGGCCCCCATTTATCCCTATCATAATCAGCGGCCTTATCAACCTCCCGTGTCCATATCCATCCTGGACTTACACTGTTTACCCTTATCTCTGGTGCTAAATCCATAGCCATACAGCGAGTCAATTGTGCAACGGCTCCCTTAGCCGCATTGTATGTCCAACGGTTAGGTTGGGCTATATGGGCAGAAACACTAGATATATTTACAATTGCGCCTCCGGATTTTTTCATATGTGGAGCGGAGAACTTGGCCATATGGGCATAAGCAATAGGACCAACATTCATGATACGATCCCAGTCCTCTTTAGTAGCATCAAGGCCTTTGGCCACAAAAGAAAATGCATTGTTCACCAAAAAATCTAACCTACCCCATTTACTAATGGTTTCGTCAACAACCTTTTTGCAAAAAGGTATATCCGACATATCTCCATGAACAAAATGAACATTATACCCTTTATTCAGTAGTTCCTTTTCTGTGTTTCTCGAATTATCTAATTCATTGTCTGAAAACGTAACAGAGACTCCTTCTTCACAAAGACGTTCCATACAGGCACGGCCAATACCGGCGCCACCTCCTGTTACAATTGCCATTTTTCCTTCTAGACCTTTCATATAAGCTTATTTTATTTATAAAATATTTTTTCGGTCACTTACTCCAGACCCCGATAAAGTTTGTATCAAAACTCCTATTCCTATTCGGCTGAAACATTTTCTGTCCGTGGATCGATTATATCTAAATTCTTAACAATAGAATCATCCGCAAACATATTATTCACATTAATCACTTCTATCAATATTAGTCCAACCAGAAGCAAACGTTTGTTTCTAAATATCCATTTGAAAAACGATCTACCATTGATTTCTATATACAATCCTATTGAATGCCAAGTGTATTATCAAGAGTCAAATCAGCCAAAGTCTACGCAACTAACTTGTTAGAAAACCCTATTATAAAAACTGCAATCGCCAATAGAGCTACACCAAGCAGCATTACCTTTCTCGGATTCCTGGTTGTACCAAGCCATTCCTTATTAAATATACCCCAAAGGTTACCTGCTATTATTGAACAAATAATCATTACCGGGAAACCGAAAATCGGACCTAAAGCACCAATTTTCACTGCTCCCATGCCATAAACAACTATTCCTCCCGGCCATAACAATCCCATAAAAAGGGCCCAAAACCAATATTTCCCGGTTCCTTTTTTTATAAAATTAGAAAATGTCTTATTCTTTAAGGACAAGTACAAACAATAAATAGTATTAACCAGGAAGTTCATCGTAAACACAAGTGCCCAAATCGCATTACTTGCATTCGCTTTTGAGGCTCCAAATTTCTCAGCTTCTACGCCAATGTCAGACCCATAAATAAATCCAAAATTAACCAAAGCGGAAAATAAGCCCGCAAGAATACAATAAAACATACCTCTGCTAAATGGAACTCGAGCTTTGGATTCTTTAGCAATTCCAATAACAGCCAATTCTTGATCTTTCAACTTTCCTGCCCTTGCAGTTACTAATAGACCTATTATCATTGTTAGGATTCCTCCCAATAAGACAATTCCTGCTGGTTCTAAAACTTGGGAAGGATTATTAATCAACAGGGGTAAAAGAGAACCTCCGGCAGCAGCCAAACTCATGATAAGGGTATAGCCAAATGCCATTCCCAAAGCGTCAATACCTTTACCAAAATAAATTCCGCCGACACCCCAACCTATACCAAATAGAAGGGCTAAAAATATGGACAGGAACGATGTGCTGGCATAAACCTCAATCAGATTAGGAATGGTTAGAAAAGCAAGAGGCCACGGAATAAGAATAAGAGCCATTAATGAGCCAGCACCCCAGGTATTTTCCCATTCCCATTTAGAAGTATATCTGAGTGGCAGGGAAAAACTTCCTTCCATAATACCACCAATTACAATTAACAGAAAAGCGATTAAAAAGGCAGTCTGTTCCATACATTATATTGTTTAATCACATTTATTAGTAAATGATATCATAGCTACGAAGAGAAAGATAGCATTCCATTCAATTAGTACTTTTCTTCCATTGGTATTAATTAAATGCCCTGAAATTATAATTTCCTGAATTCACGAGTAAGGTTATATTTTCATTATTTCTGTCAACCAATTTTATATCCGATACTTTATCTAAACTTACACCACCCTCAGTTATATTTTTTCTAGCTCCAGCTGGAATTATCACTGTTGCTGTGGTATTAACCGGAATTTTTATTTGTAAATCAATATTATCATTATTTCCTTTTTTCCAATCGACAACAATTTCACCGGCAATAGAATGATATGATCCCTTTGCCCAATTAATACTTCCTCC